>DURG01000396.1 GCA_012837465.1 Propionibacterium sp.
GCGACGGGGGTGTCGGGCCGGCGTTTCGCGCCCAGGATCTCCAGGGCGCGGGGCAGGTGCATCAGGCGGGTGCGGCTGCGCGGGTTGTACAGCGCGACGACGAAGTCGCCGTCAGCGGCCGCGAACAGCCGCTTCTCGATGTTCTCCCAACTGGTGTGCAGGTCAGACAGCGAGAGCGTCACGTGGTCGTGGCCGAGCGGCGCCCCCAGGATCGCGGAGACCGCGAGGCTGGCCGTGACGCCCGGCACGATGTCCACGTCGATCCCGTCGGTGCCCTGCTCCAGCACGGGGCTGGCCATCGCGTAGATGGCGGGGTCGCCGCCGCACACCAGGGCGACGTTCTCGCCACCGCGCGCGGCCTCGATGGCGGAGGCGGTGCGCATCATCTCGGTGCCCATCTTGGAGGCGAGGACGCGGGTGCCGGGGCGGATGAGGTCTCGCACCTGCTTCACGTAGGGGCCGTAGCCCACCACGTAGGTGGCGTGCCGGATGGCCTGCTGCGCCCTGGCGGTGAGCAGGTCACGGGAGCCTGGGCCGAGGCCCACCACGCTGAGGCGGCCGCGCACGGGCAGCCGGCCCACCGCGCAGGTGGCGTCCGAGTTGCGCTGCTTGGGCACCAGCAGGTCCGCGCCGTGGGCCAACACGGATGCCTCCGAGACCGACGGCGTGCCGACGTGGCCCTCCACCATGGCGCTGGGCGTGGGCACGTCCTGCCGGGCCAGTTCCTCGGCCGGGAAGTCGATGAGCGGCACGCCCAGTTCCTTCACCAGTTGGAGGAGGCCGAGTTCGCCGGCCTTGAGGTCCACCGTCGTGATGGCGGTGACGGAGTCGAGGGCCAGGTCGTGGGCGGCCAGCGTGTCGGTCAGCAGCTGCCGCAGCGTCTCGACGGGGGTGCCGCGGTTGCAGCCCATGCCCACCACGAGGCTCTTGGGGTGGAGGACGACGGTGGGCAGTTCCGATTCGGGCGCCGTGGCCCGGTCCGTGACGACGATGCGCGCGACGGGCTCCTCGGCCTCGGTGGTGACGTTGGCGGGCAGCGGCGGGAGCGCCCAGGGCTGCACCTTCTCCACCAGCACCGGGCCGCCGTCGATCATGGCGCGGGTCACGGCGGCGACGTCGCCGGAGTAGGCCCAGCCCAGGGTATCGAGCGCGGGGATGTCGAGCGCGTCGGTGGCCGTGGTCAGCACGGCGGTGGCGCCGAGGCCTTCGGCGATGCGGCGCGCCAGGTCGTTGGCGCCGCCGGCATGGCCGCCCACCAGCGGCACGGCGAACCTGCCCGCTTCGTCGACGACCACCACGCCGGGGTCGGTCTTCTTGTCCCGCAGCAGGGGCGCGATCAGCCGGGTGGTCGCGCCGAGGGCCAGGTGGCTGATGATGAGGTCGCACTCGGCCCAGGCCTGCGGCAGCAGTTCAGACGCCGGGCCGTCGTAGCGGCGCGAGCGGATGCCGAGGGCCGCGTCGACCTCATCTGCCCGGTTCCTCGCCGCGGCCGAGTTCGTGACCTGCCCGACGGTGGGCTCAGCCCCGCGCGCCCGCTGGGGCCGCTGGCCCGAGATCAGCTCCGAGGAGTCCGGGGTGCCGTCGAGGACCAAGACGACGTTGGGCTCGGGCACGTCCTCCAACGCCACGGCCTCATCGGCGGAGAGGATGCGGACCCGTTCGTCCGCCTCGCCCAGCCGCTCCGCGAGCACGTAGGTGCGGCGGGGTCCGATGGCTGCGGCCAGTTCGCCGATGCCCGCACCCTGCGAGGTGAGCACCGCGACCTTGGGGTGTCTGCGGGCGGCGGCCACCGCGTCGTCGATGGGCTTGCCGTGCGCGGAGATGACCTCGGCGTCGTCCCACGGCAGCCCGACGGCGGCGAAGGCCGCGGAGATGGAGCTGACGGCGGGCCGCACCACCACGTCGTGGCCAGCCATGCGGAGGCGGCGTACGATGCCGTGGAAGCCGGGGTCGCCGCTGGCCACGACCAGCGCGGTGTCGCCGTCGGCCAGTGTGCTGAGGCGTTCGAGGGCCGGGGTGAGCGCGCCGAGCACCACCTGGCGCTCCGGTTCGACGC
>DURG01000397.1 GCA_012837465.1 Propionibacterium sp.
AGGTCCAGGCCGAGCTTGGGTGCCCAGGTGCGAGTGGCCGCCATGATGGTGAACAGGCCCGCGAGAATGAGCAGGAATACTACGAGGACGACGCCTGGGCGTGACCTCTTGGCTTGGGTTGCCACGGTTACTTGGGATCCTCGTTACGGGGCTCGTCCGCCTGGTCGGCGTACGGGTCGGTGGTGGGTTCTTCGGCGCCGAACATCTGCTCGAGTTCCTCGTCGGTCACGACGGCCTCGGTGGGCAGCGCGTCCTGGGGGGTGTCCTCGAACTCGAACTCCTCCTCGTCCGGGTTGGCCGGACGCGCGATGTTCCCCTTCAGCACGGTGATCTCGGCGCCGGGGGACAGCTCGACGATGACCTGGCGCTCACCGACGTGCATGACCGTGCCGAACATGCCGGAGGTCAGCAGCACGCGCGTGCCAGGGGCGAGCTGCGCCTGCATCTCCTGGTGTTGCATCATGCGCTTGCGCTGCGGGCGGATGATCAGGAAGTAGAACAGCGCGATCATCGCGACGATCATGAAGATGAAATCAAATCCAGGGGGCATGGCTTGTCTCCGTAGGTGTAAGGGCCACCGAACAGGATAGCGGAGGCCGTTGGAAAGTCTCGTACCGACGTGGTCCGCGCTTCACTTCAACTAGTCGAAGAGCGCCGGGTTCGCCGAGGGAGCGGTGAGCCCCAGGTGCGCGTAGCCGGCCCTGGTCGCGACGCGTCCGCGGGGGGTGCGCACGAGCAACCCCTCGCGGATCAGGAAGGGCTCGGCCACCTCGGAGACCGTCTCGACCTCCTCCCCCACGCTCAGCGCGAGCGTCGACAGGCCCACCGGGCCGCCGTCGAAGAGGTTGCACAGTGCGTTGAGGACGCCCCGGTCCAGCCGGTCGAGACCCCGTTCGTCGACCTCGTACAGCTCGAGCGCGGCCCGGGCGACGGCGCGGTCCGCCATCGGGTGGCCCTTCACCTGGGCGAAGTCGCGGACGCGGCGGAGCAACCGGTTGGCGATGCGCGGAGTGCCGCGCGAGCGGCGCGCGATCTCGTCTGTGGCGTCCGCGTCGATCGCGATGCCGAGCTTGCCGGCTGAGTTGGTGACGATGTCGCTCAGGTCTGCGGGATCGTAGAAGTCCAGTTGGCCCGTGAAGCCGAACCGGTCCCGCAGTGGGCCGGGAAGCATGCCGGCGCGGGTGGTGGCGCCGACGAGGGTGAAGGGGGGCAGGTCGATGGGGATGGCCGTGGCACCGGGGCCCTTGCCGACGATGACGTCGACGCGGAAGTCCTCCATCGCGAGGTAGAGCATCTCCTCGGCCGGCCGGGACAGGCGGTGGATCTCGTCGAGGAAGAGCACCTCGCCCTCGTCGAGGCCGGACAGGATGGCGGCCAGATCGCCGGCGTGCTGGATGGCGGGGCCGGACGAGATGCGCAGGCCGGTGCCCATCTCCTCGGCGATGATCATGGCCAGGGTGGTCTTGCCCAGCCCGGGCGGGCCGGAGAGGAGCACGTGGTCCGGGGTCGTGCCGCGGTGGCGCGCGCCGTCGAGGACGAGCGACAGTTGTTCGCGGACGCGGGGTTGCCCGTTGAACTCGGTGAGGGTCTTGGGGCGCAGCGCCGCCTCGTAGTCACGCTCCTCGAGGTGCGCGTGCGGATCCATCTCGGAGTGTTCCACTACCGCCTCGCCAACGAGTTGAGGGCGGCGCGCAGGAGCTTGCCGATCGGGATGTCCGGGTCCTCCTCGACGAGGTGGGCCACGTTGTCGCCGGCGGCCTCCGCGTCGCGGCTGGACCAGCCGAGGGACTGGAGTCCGTCGCTGACCTGCCGGCGCCACAACTCGTCGGTGCCGGAAGTGGCGGGCGCAGGCTCGGCTGCCTCGCCGCCCTCGTCGAGGCCGAGTGCCGCGACCCTGTCCTTCAGTTCGATGATGATGCGCTGGGCGCCCTTGGGGCCGATCCCGGGCACCGTGGTGAGGCGACGCACGTCCTCAGCCTGCACCGCACGCCGCAGTTCGGCCGGGGTGAGCACCGACACGATGGCGAGGGCCACCTTCGGGCCGACGCCCGAGGCGCCCTGGGCCAAGATGAAGGCCTCGCGCTCCCCCGCCGCGCTGAAGCCGTAGAGCGTCATCGAGTCCTCCCGCACCACCATCGAGGTGTGCAGCGTCGTGGTCTCCCCCGGCCTCAACCCGGCCGCCGTCGACGGGGTGATGAACACGAGGAACCCGACGCCCCCGACGTCGAGCACGCATTCGGTGGCTCCGGCGGTGAGCACGGTGCCGGTGAGCTGGGCGATCATCGCTTCCCCTTGGCTGCCGCGACTGCCGCGGCGTAACGATTCGTGCCGGCCCCACGCCACACGTGGGTCACGGCGATGGCCAACGCGTCAGCGGCGTCGGCCGGCTTGGGTGCGGCCGCGAGCTTCAGGATGCGCGTCACCATGAGCGCGACCTGAGCCTTGTCCGCTGATCCGGAGCCCGTCACGGCGGCCTTGACCTCCGAGGGCGTGTGGAAGGCCACGGGCAGCCCCAGCCTGGCAGCCGTCAAGGCGGCGACGCCGGAGGCCTGGGCGGTGTCCATGACTGAGTTGAGGTTGTGCTGGGCGAACACGCGTTCGATGGCCGCGGCCTCGGGCTGGTACTCCTCGAACCACTCGAGGAGCCCCTCCTCGAGTGCGAGGAGCCGCTGGGCGACATCCGCGCCCGCCGAAGTCCGGACGACGCCGACGGCGACGAGCCGCGGGGGCCTGCCGACGGTGCCGTCGACGATTCCGATGCCGCAGCGGGTCAGGCCGGGGTCGATGCCGATGACGCGCATGCCCGCCCGGTCACTCCTCAGCGTTCTCGAGCGCGGCCGCCACCTCGGGCGTGAGGTCCAGGTTCGAGTAGACGTTCTGCACGTCGTCGCTGTCCTCGAGCGCGTCGATGATGCGGAACACGCGCTGGGCGACCTCCACGTCGTCGACGGGGGTGTCGAACGTGGCGACGAAGCCAACCTCGGCCGAGTCGAACTCGACGCCCGCGGCCTCGATGGCCTTGCGCACCTCGTCGAGGTCGTTGGGGTCGCAGTGCGCCGCCCAGTTCTCACCCTCGTCGACGACCTCCTCGAGGCCGGCGTCGAGGGCCGCCTCGAGGACCTCGTCCTCGGAGACCTCCCTGCCTGCCTGTTCCTTCGGGATCGAGACGACGCCCATGCGCGTGAAGCCTCGCTGCACCGACCCGATGTCGGCCATGGTGCCGCCGTTGCGGGTGACGGCGACGCGGACCTCGGAGGCGGAGCGGTTGCGGTTGTCGGTGAGGCACTCGATCAGGATGCCGACGCCGGCCGAACCGTACGCCTCGTACATGATCGTCTCGTAGTCCGCGCCGCCGGACTCGGCACCGGAGCCGCGTTTGACGGCGCGGTCGATGTTGTCGTTGGGGACCGAGGACTTCTTGGCCTTGAGGATGGCCAGCTCGAGCGCGGGGTTACCGGCGGGATCGCCGCCACCCATGCGTGCCGCCACCTCAATGCCCTTGACCAGCTTCGCGAACAGTTTGCCGCGCTTGGCGTCAATCACTGCCTTCTTGTGCTTGGTCGTCGCCCATTTGGAATGGCCCGCCATACGGTCCTACCTTCTGTCTCGGAAATGCTTGTTCGTCCTGGCGAAGCTTACAGGCAGGTGATCAGTCGATGATCCTGGACAGCAGCGCGACGGCGTCGCGTGTCGCGTAGCCCAGTTCGGCGGCGAAGCGCTTGATGCCCAGCCCGTCGTCGGTGTCGACCCCGATGCCGGCCTCGAGGCACCCGGAGGAACGCATCGCTTGGAGGCAGTGGCCCATGAGCGCGAGCGAAATCCCCTTGCCACGGTGATCGGGGTGCACGCCGAAGCGTTCGGTCCAGCCGCTGGGTGCGTTCTCGTCGTAGCTCTCGTCCTCGCCGCTCATGGCGTAGCCGATGACGCGGTCACCGTCGATGGCGACGTAGGACCAGTCGTGCCGGAAGGAGTCCTCGGCGAGGCGCTCCTGCCAGGATTGGGGCTCGACATCCGCCCCACCGAGGGGCGCGAAGCAGAGGTTGTGCAGGAGGCGGACCTCCTCGGTGCGGCCGTCGGTGAGCGGTTCGAAGGTGAGCCCTGGCACCTCGCGGATGCGCACGGGGTGGCTGAGGTCGCGCTGCAGGTCGTAGTAGTAGCGCTCCGTCGTGAAGCCGAAGTGCGTGGCGACCCGTTCGGTGCCGGGGCGGCCGAGTTCGCTGTAGCAGCCCAGCCAGAGCGGCTGCCCGGGGCGGTGCTCGTCGCGCCACTCGATGGCGCCGTCGACCTGCCAGCGGAACAGCGCGGTTCCGATCGACTGGTGGCGGTGGACGGGGTGCACGCCTCCCATGAGGTAGATGCGCAGCGGATCCGTGTCGGCGATGTAGCTCACGCCGAACGCGGACAAAGACCGGTACGCATCCCAACCGCCGACCGCCATGCCCCTGCCGACGAACATCTCGGAGTCCTCGATGGCGGCCGCGACGCCGGAGAGCACCGAGTTGTCGAGCGCGTCCAGTTGCTGCCGGAACTCGTCGACCTCGACGGCGTCCTCAGCCCCGAGGAAGCGCCAAGTCAAGTGCGGTTCGACGTAGGCTTCCATGCACCAATCCTACCGCCAGATGCGGCTGCCGTCCTCCGGCTTGGGTGCACTCTGATCCCACAGCCTGCGCCAGCGCGGGGTGGGGTTCGGCGGGGTGACCTCACCGAGCCCCTGGCGCCGCTGCTCAACGGTCCACCAGGTGAGTTCGCCCTCATGGACAAGCTGCTCCACGCGATCCTGGAGCTCCGCCGTCGCCTCCGTCAGGGAACGGCCGCGCACGTGCACGGGGGCCCCGAAACGGATGGAGACCTTGGGCTTGGTGGTGATGGGCAGCTTGAGGATGTCCTTCAGTTTGAAGGTGCCGGTCAGGCCCACCGGCACGATGGCTACGTTGTGCTGGTTGGCGAGCTCCGCTGGCACCGTGGAGAAGTCGCCGACCAGGCGGCCGGCCTGAGGGTCGTCGGTGAAGGTGACCACGTTGCGGCCGCGCAGGAGGGCTCGGGAGACGCGCAGGTTGGTGGGCCTCATCCTCGACGGAAGGGCCATGCGCAGGATCTGGTAGTCGAGCGCGCCCTGTTCGTTCGCCGCGAACACCAACGGCTGGCGCAGGCCCGTGAGGGCGTCGGCACCCACCAGTTCGATGTCGAAGCGCAGGCGGAGCAGGCCGAGTGTGAAGTGCCCCTCCGGCAACTGGACCCGGGTGGCCAGTTCGAGCCCGGACCGCTCCGCGAGGGGCGCACCGGCGGGGCGTCCGTGCGTGCGCAGCAGGCGCGCGACATCGCGCAGCCACGTGAACTTCGGCTTCTGCTTGCCGCGCCGCGGCTGGGCCCAGGAGGGAAGCTTGCGGCTCATCGGACGTCGCCCAGGGCCAGGCCGGGGCCGCGCAGGAACGTGATGGCAGGGTGCTTCCCCACCGCGTCCGAGGCGATCTCGAGCGCGTCGGCGTAGGTGCTGGCGGCGCGGTGACCGAGCAGCGAGGCGCTGCGGCGGTCCGCACCGACCCAGATGACGTCGTCGAGGCCCTTGGTCGCCTCTGCCGTGCGGTACCACTGGTGGAAGACCCGCAGCGGGTGGTGGGCGAACTGCTTGCGGTACAGGTCCAGGTACCACTCGTCGGCCAGGGCACTGGGCTCGAACTGCGCGGCGATCTCGGCGGGATCGGTGCTGGCGGGCAGCACCTTGGCGAAGAAGTCGGCTGCCGCGGACTGTCGGCGGTTGGAGAACTTGTTCGGCAGCGGGTGGAAGCCGATCATGACGCCACCGGGACGCACGAATGGGCTGCCCAGGTGGGAACCAGCTGCCCGAACGAGGGCGTGGTGGGCGGCGTCGAGCGGCGAGCCGATGGGCCCCTCGTCGATGGCCGCGCCCCACACCGGGACGACGAGTACGTCCGCGGAGCCTGGAACCTCCACGGCGTTCGCGGCCTGCCACGCCAGTGCAGCGTCACGGCGGACGGCCACCGGGTCGCCTGCGACGACGTCGATGATCGCGTAGTCCGCGGACATGCTGGCGTGGACGAGCGAGGCTCCGTTGCGCGGCATCGCGTTGATGACCTGGCGGGCGCCGGCGTAGGCGAGCTTGTCCGCCACGTGCCATTCCCATTCGCGCTTCGAGACGAAGCGCATGTTGCCGCTCAGCAGGGGTTGGCCGAGCACGGCCACGAGCGTGAAGGCATCGACCTTTTCCGTCACCAGCGCCTCGACGGCGGACCATGCGTTCTCGTCGGCGTTGGCGCCGTACATGCGGTTGATGGTGCCGAGGTCGGTGAGGCCGGCCGCCACTGGGCAACGGTGGTTGACCCCGGAGGCCAGGCCGATCACGACCACCAGGTCCGAGTCGGCGACGCGGCGGTTGAGGCGGACGGGGGCACCGTCGACCTCCCCGATCTGGACCAGGTCGTCGCTGGTGACGTCGTGGCTGGTGACCAGTCCGTCGGGCAGGAAGCTGGTGGCGACCCTGTCACCCAGCACGCTGGTGATCTGGGCCGGGGACCAGCGCTGGCGAAGCCCGTTGGCGACCACGAGTTCGACATCGTTGACGCCGGACCGGGCCGCGGCCTCGAGGACGCGTTCGACCAGTGTGCGGCGCGGGTCGAACTGCGGGCGGGGCAGCGGCAGCTCCTCGTCGGCAATCACGAGCGTGAGTTTCGTGCCTGGCGCCAAGCGGTTGACGAGGGGCTGGGCGTCGACCGGAGCCGTGAGGGCCTGGTCGATCAGCATGGTGGGGTCGCTGGAGGCGACCGCGTCTGCCGGGTAGACGACGTGCGTGCCGACGCCCACGCGCTCCAGGCGCAGGTCAGCACCTGAGGGGGTCATGAGCGCCGGGGTCTTGTCATCGACCTCGAGCAAGAAACCGGGGCGAGCCATCAGTGATCCTTTCCGTTCACGACATCTTCCAGCGCGGCAGCGGAGACATCTCCGGCCATTCGACGATCGACCAACCCTTGGACTTGGCGGCCCGCATGAGGCCGATGTCGGGACTGACTGCGACGGGGTTGCCGACCGTGTTGAGCATGGGCAGGTCGACGTGGCTGTCGGCGTAGCCGTAGCTGAGGTTGAGGTCGATGTCGTGCAGCTTGGCGTAGTGGTTGAGCCAGGCCGAACGCGATTCGCCAACCATCGGCGGCCCGCTCAGGAAGCCCGTGCAACGGCCCTCCTCGTCGGTGGCCAGTTCGGCCGCGACGATGGTGTCGAACAGGCCCTCGAAGGGCCGCGTGAGCGGGCGCACCGCACCCGTCATGAGAATGGTGGTGTGCCCGGCGTCGCGGTGCTCCCGGATCCGCCGGATCGCATCGGGCGACATCCGGTCGAGGATCAACGGCGCCAACTTCTCGTCGACGAACGCCTCCAGCGCGGCCAGGTTCGCCCCGGCGTAGCGGCGGTAGATCGAGCGGAGGAAGACGCCGCGGTCGCGGCGTTCCGCACCGAGGTACCGCGGGAGTTGGGCCGCGAGGCTGGCCACCTCGCCGAGGCGGCGCAGGGGGCTGAGTTCTGGCAGCCTGGCCCACAGGTAGGTCTCGACGACGTTGGTGGCCATGACCGTGCCGTCGAGGTCGAAGGCGGCGAGCACGGTGCCGGGCGCCGCCGGCTTGAGCTCCTTGAAGGTGGCGGCCCTGGCCTGGCGGCGCTTGCGGACAGCCTCGAGGCGCTTGACCGGATCCGTGATGGCCGGGATGTGCACCTCCTCCATGTAGTGCTTCCAGTCGAAGGAGGCCGAGTCGAAGCCGAAGCGCTCCTTGTCGTCCTCATGCAGCGAGTTGTGCAGCGCGAGCGCGCTGTCGTCGACGAAGTGGAGTTCGGACTGGAGGTACTCGCCGTAGAGGGTGAGGTACTTGCCGAGGAAGCCGAGCGTCTTCGACGTCTTGTCGAGGCTGGTGGCGATGGCCCGGGCCTTCTTGCCGCGCGGCGCGTAGCTCAGCAGCTTGTTGCCCACCTTGACGCCCTTGTCGGCGACCCACATGAGCTTCTCGATGGGTTCGGCGCCGGGGAACTTCCACGTGGCCAGCGGTGTGGATCCCTGCCCCGAGAGGTACGGGTGCTGGCTGAAGTAGTTGCGCACGTGTTCGTAGATGCCACGGAAGGTCAGCGGGTTGCGGGCGCCGGAGGAGCCGTGGTAGTACTCCGGCTCGCCGATCTTCGGATCGGTGGCGCAGACGGCAACGATCCCGTTGACGATGAAGTCGCACGGGATGATGTCGATCACGGCGTCCGGCGAGGCCGGGAACTCCGGCAACTGGCCGCGGCCGTAGGCCAGGATGATCGGATCTGCCATCTTGAAGCCCTCGATCCAGCCCGGATGGGGGTACTTCAGCGAGGACTCGACGATGGCGGGGCGGAAGATCGACGCCTTCATGTCATGGGTCAGGTCCGCGACGACCCGCTCGCCGAGGGCCTTCGCGAACGTGTAGACGTCGGTCCAGCCAAGGGAGCGGGCGCGCTCGGTGCCGGCCGAGACCAATTCCTGCTTGACCCACTCCTGGCGGCGACGCTCGGTGTCCTCCGAGGTGGTGAGGTAGCCGGCCTGCCGGTGCAGGGCTTCGGCCTGCTTGCGCAGTTCGGTCAGTTGCCCGGCGCTACGGGAGCGCGCCTCGATGTGCTCGGCCATGGCGAGCGCGGAGGCGGTCTCCGCCTCGTAGTCGATGTCGTGGACGTGGGCGGCCTCGGGGATGGCGCCGCGTCGGCGACCGGCGGTGTACGCCGTCGAGACGTGCACGTAGTGCGGCACCCGCTCGAGGTTGCCCTCGGCATCCGAGCAGGATTCGCGCAGCTTGGTCAGCAGCGCCTTGGTGCCCACCACGTTGGTCATGAACGCCTGGTCGATGGGCGGGTCGAACGAGACGTCGCCGGCGCAGTGCACCAGCACGTCGATGTCGCGCGGGAGGTCCGGCACCTTGGGCAGGTCCCCCTCGATGACCTGGACGCGCGCGGCCATGAGGGCCTCGGGGCCGCCGGCCTCGCGGACGAGGGCCTCGAAGATCTTCTTCTTCAGCAGGGAGACGACGCGCTGCTCCGCCGTGACGGAGCCCTTGCGGCGCACGAGGACGGCGGTGGTGGTGTCGGGGCACTCGGTGAGCACCTTCCACAGCAATTGCTCGCCGATGAAGCCGGTGACGCCGGTCATGGCGATCTTCTTGCCGGCCAGCAGGTCCTTGATCCGGCCGTTCAGCAGTGGCGGCACGTGGACCCGTGTGGGGTCGACTTGCCCGAAGGTGCTGGCGGGGGGCCTAGCCATCGACTTCGCCCTCTGCCACGGCGAGCGCCTCTTCGATGGTGAACCGGCCGACGTAGAGGGCGGTGCCGACGATGGCGCCCTCCACTCCGCGGTCCACGAGTCGGCGCAGGGCCCGGAGGTCGTCGAGCGTGGCGATCCCGCCGGACGCGATGACCTTCTTCCCACTTCGCTCTGCCACGGCCATGAGCAGGTCGACGTTGGGACCGGTGAGCATGCCGTCGGAGTTGACGTCGGTCACGACGAAGCGCTCGCAGCCTGCGGCGACGAGGCGGTCGACGACCTCCGGCCACGGGCCACCCTCGGTGGTCCAGCCGCGGGCAGCGAGGTTCTCGCCGCGCACGTCGAGGCCGATCGCGATGCGGTCTCCGTGCTCGCCGAGGATCCGGTCGCACCAATCGGGGTGTTCGAGGGCTGCGGTGCCGATGTTGACGCGGCGGGCGCCGGTGTCGAGGGCCCGCTTGAGGGACTCGTCGTCGCGGATGCCGCCGGAGAGCTCAACCTGCATGTCGAGTTGTCCGACGATCTCCTTCAGGAGGTCGGCGTTGTTGCCGCGGCCGAACGCGGCGTCGAGGTCGACGAGGTGCAACCACTCCGCTCCCCCGTCCTGCCAGCGCATCGCGGCCTTGAGGGGATCACCGAACTCCTTCTGGGTGCCGGCGATGCCCTGCACCAGTTGAACGGCCTGGCCGTTCTGGACGTCGACGGCGGGCAAAAGTTGAAGCTTCTCCACGACGCCCAACCCTACCCCGAGCGGGGGCTAGGCGATACCACGCGCGGCTTCGATGAACGCCGCCACCTTGGCCGGGTCCTTGACCCGGCGGCGTGCCTCCACCCCGCTGATCACATCGACGCCGTGGGGCGCGACTGCACGGATGGCGGCGCCCACGTTGTCCGGCCTGAGCCCTCCGGCGAGGATGACGGGCGCCGGCACCTCGTCGCGGATCCGCCGCGCCATGCTGAAGTCGACCGGTTGACCGGTGCCCGCGACGTGCGTGCGGCTCACGGAGTCCACGAGGAGGTGTTCGACGCCGAGCTGGGTGAGTCGCCGGGCGGCGTCGACCGGGTCCGGTGGCGAGTCGTGGCCCGTGAGCACCTCCCCCGTCTCGACCGAGAAGCGCAGCGCCTTGATCACGCCCACGCCCATGGCCTTCAGCTCCCGGGCCAGTTCCTGCGTCGTCGCGGGGGCTTCGTCCGCATGGAGTTGCACCGCGTCCGGGCGGAGCGCCTCGGCGTGCGCGAGGACGAGGCCGGCGTCATCACCGGCCACCATCACGCGCTCCACGCCGGCCGGCACTGCGGCGACCAGTTCGCGGGCCTCGCCGAGGGTGAGGTTCCAGGGCACCTCGGCCGGGTACTCGACGACGAAGCCCAGGGCATCGGCGCCGGCGGAGGCACACATGGCGACCTCGCCGAGGGAGGTCAAGCCGCACAGCTTCACCCAGGTCATGCGGGCCAGCCGATCCCGATGAGCGAGGCGAGGAGGCCGCTCGGATCCTCGGCACGCAGGATCGCGGTGCCGACGAGGACCGCATCCGCCCCGGCCAGGGCCGCCCGGCGCGCGTCGTCGGGGTCCGCGATCGACGACTCCGACACGATCACCCGCCCGGGCGGGTAGAGCCCGGCGAGTTCCTGCGTGCGGGTCACGTCGGTGTCGTCGACCTCGAGGATGGTGATGTCGCGGTTGTTGATGCCCACCAGCGGCGTCTCGATGGCGGCCACCCTGCGTGCCTCTTCCGCTGTGTGCGCCTCGATCAGCGGCTCGAGGCCGACTGCGAGGGCGTGAGCGGCGAGTTCCTCCAGCAGGTCGTCGTCGAGGTGTTCGGCGATCAGCAGGATGGCGTCGGCGCCCGCCTGGGCAGACGCGTCGACCTGGGCCGGGGTGGTGATGAAGTCCTTGTGCAGGACGGGCACGTCGACGGCGGCCGCCACGGCACGCAGCACGTCCATGGAGCCGCCGAAGTGCACGGGCTCGGTCACCACGCTGATGCCAGCCACTGGCTGGCCGGCGAGGAGCCTCGCGTAGCCAACTGGATCGCGGCCGCGGAGGAGGTCGCCCTCCTTGGCGGAGCGGTGCTTCACCTCGGCGATGACCGCGAACAAGCCCTCGGCCTGGCGCGCGCGAATGGCGGCGGTCAGGCTACGCACGGGTCGTCGCCGCGACGAGTTCGTCGAGCTTGCGCTGCGCAGCCCCGGAGGCGATGAGGTCGAAGGCGAGGTCCACCCCTCCCTTGAGGGTGTCGGCCCTGCCCGCCGTGTAGAGCGCCCCACCTGCGTTGAGGGCCAGGTAGTCGCGGCGTGGGCCGGTGTCCTCACCGGCGAAGATCCGCTGGATGGCCAGGGCGTTCTCCTCGGGCGTGCCGCCGGCGATGTCCTCGATCCGGCAGCGCTTCAGCCCGAAGTCCTCCGGCGTGAGCTCCTTGTACTCGATGTCGCCGTCCCTGATGTCGGCGACGCTCGTGGCTCCGATCAGCGACAACTCGTCCAGACCGTCGAGCCCGTGCACGACGAGCACGTGGTGGAAGTCCATCTCGGCGATGACCTTGGCCATCATCGAGACCAACTCGGGCTTGTAGACGCCGAGGATGTGGGTGCGGGCGCGGAGCGGATTGATCAGGGGGCCGATGATCGTGAAGAAGATCGACTTGATGCCCAGCTGGTTCTCCGGCCCGAAGACGGTGCCCATGATCGGGTGGAACGTGGGCGCGTACAGGAAGCTCATCCCGACGTCTTCGATAAGCCTGGCCGCCTGCTCCGGCGCCTGGTCGATCTGCACGCCGAGCGCCTCGAGGACGTCGGCCGAGCCGGACTTCGACGAGATGGAGCGGCTGCCGTGCTTGGCCACCCGCGCGCCGCCGGCTGCCGCGACGAAGGAGGCCGCCGTCGAGACGTTGAAGGTGGCGGAGCCGCCGCCGGTGCCGCAGAGGTCGGTGAGTTCGCCCTCGCCGCCCACGTGGATGGGCAGGGCGTGCTCGCGCATCGCGGTGGCGATGGCCGCGACCTCGCTGACGGTGGGCCCCTTGTTCGTGAGGCCGACGAGGAAGCCGGCGATCTGGACGTCGGTGAGCTGCCCCTCAGCGATGGCCTCCACGACGGTGGCGACCTCGCCCTTCTCGAGGTTGTAGCCATCGGCGAGCTTGGCGAGCACCGGGGCGATGGTCGCGCGGCCGGTGGACATGTCCTCGACGCTGGGCTCGAACGTGAGGCGCTCCTCATCGGCGCGGCGGAACTTGTGCTGCTTGAAGGCGGTGACGGTGCGGGTGTCGGCGACGCCCTCGAGCAGGCTGATCTTGTCGTTGATGACGTCGGAGAGGCTCTCGTAGACCGGCACCTGCACGTGCACCAAGAGGTCCCACTTGCCGGTGATGGAGAAGATCTCGACGACCTCCTCGATGGAACCGAGCTGGCGCACGACGGAGTCGAGCGCGCCGCGCTCGGTCTTGATGTGGGTCAGGGCTGTGATCATCGGGGCCTCCAAGGTGAACGTCCTGGCCAGTATGACCCACGCCCGCGTCCTACAGGGGCACGGTCCGGACCGATGCGCAGGGCGGATAGGTTCGTGGACATGGCAAACCCCTCCGCCCCGCAGGCAGTGCTGACCGATTCCCTCACCAAGGTGACTCCCGGATGGGAGCCGGGCAGCGGGCCGCTGCAGCTGACCGGCTGGCGGGGCGAGACGGTCAGCTTCCAGGTGGCCTGGCTTCCCGAGTCGACCAGCCATGCCCGCCCGACGCGCCCCATGCGGCTCCAGGTCAGCGGGCAGGCGCGCCGGTACGCGGTCGATCTCGTCCCGGTCCAGCTGCCGTGTTGGGAACGCCACGGAGACGGCTTCATCGCCGACACCCCGGGCCTGCTGCCCGATGTGCTGCGCCCGCTCCCCGACGGTTCCGTGGCGCTCCAGACCACCCATGTGGGTTGGCACTGCGTGTGGGTCGACGTCACACTGCCGGCCGGCGACGTCGAGGTGCAGGTCTGGGCCGATGAGGAACTCATCCTTGACGAAACCGTCCCCGTCACCACCGTCGAACGGGACCTGCCCGACCACGGCGTCGAGCACACCCAGTGGTTCCACGCCGACTGCCTGGCCACGCACTACGACGTCGAGACCTGGAGCGAGGAGCACTGGCGCGTCATCGAAGGGCAGTTCCGCGCGGCCCGCGAAATGGGCGTGACGATGCTGCTCACCCCGGTGTGGACTCCCCCGCTGGACACGGCGGAGGGCACCTATCGTCGCACCACGCAACTGTTGGACATCACCTGCCAGGGAGACTCCTACCGCTTCGGCACGCGAAACCTCGATCGTTGGCTCGACCTCATGGCAGAGGCCGGCCTCAGCCAGGTGGAGGTGCCCCACCTGTTCACGCAGTGGGGTGCGCGTTCCACGCCTCGCTTGGAGGTCGTCGTCGACGGGAAGCCCCGGCTGCTCTTCGGGTGGGACACCCCCGCAACGGACCCCGCCTATCAGGCCTTCCTCGGGCAGCTGATCCCGTTCCTGAAGGACTACTTCGCCGCCCGGGTCGGCCTCGGGAACACCGTGTTCCACATCTCCGACGAGCCCAACGAGGCGCACGTCGAGAGCTACCGCGCCGCCCGCGACTCCGTGCACGCGCTGCTCGACGGCTGCCGCATCCTCGACGCCCTCTCCCACCCCGAGTACGCCGAGTTGGTCGACGTCCCGGTCGTCGCCACGGACGCCGTCCGGGGTTTCCGCGACGTGGGCATCGAGCCCGACTGGGTCTACTACTGCATCGCCCAGTCCTGGGACGTGTCGAACCGGTTCATCGCGCAGGAGTCGGTCCGCACCCGCGCCCTCGGCTGGCAGCTCTACAAGGCCGACGCCAAGGGCTTCCTCCACTGGGCGCTGAACTTCTACTCGAAGCAGCTGTCACTGGGGCCGGTCGACCCGTTCGCCGAGACCTCGGCGGGCGGCGGCTTCATCAGCGGAGACGCGTTCATCGTGTACCCGGCGCCAGACGGCACCACATGGCCGTCGCTGCGGCACCGCCTGATGCGCGACGCGTTCGACGACCTCGCCGCGGCCAAGGCCGCCGAGCAGGTCCTGGGCCGCGGGCGGGTCCTCGCGATCGTCGACCCGGACGGCGACCTCAACTACGACGCCGGCTGGATCCTAGGCGAGGAGTGGCTCGCTCGGCGACAGCGGCTCGACGAGGCCGTGGTCGCCGCCCTTTCCTGACCGGATATGGTGCCAGCCATGGTTGCTGTGATTGCCGTGGACATGGACGGGACCTTCCTGAGGCCCGACGACACCTACGACCGGGAGCGCTTCGGGCGCCTGCTCGCGACCATGCGGGAGCGCGGGATCCGCTTCGTGGTGGCCAGCGGCAACCAGTTGACGCAGTTGCGGTCCTTCTTCGAGGAGGGCGACGCCGACGGCTACGTGGCGGAGAACGGCCACCTCGTCGTCGAGGAGGGGCAGGCCGAACCGGTCTCCACCGCGGTGCTGCCGCACGACGAGGCCCAACTGGTCATCCGCTCGCTCACCGCGCTCGGCCACCCGTTCGTCATGAGCGGCACGGAGTGTGCCTACGTGCCCGCGACGGCCCCGGACTGGTTCGTGGACGGCATGCGCCGCTACTACCACCGCCTCGAACTGGCCGACGACCTCACCCAACTCGACGTGGACGTGATGAAGTTCTCGATGATCACCGACGCCCCGGTCGAGGAGGTCGCCCGCCAGATCCGCGCCGAGATCGGCGACGTCCTCAACGTGGTCATCTCCGGGCCGCGCGACATGGACATGAACCAGCCCGACACCCACAAGGCCTACGGCCTGGGCCTCCTGCTGGACCGGTGGGGTGTCGACTGGAAGGACGTCATCTCCTTCGGCGACGGCGGCAACGACGTGGAACTGCTGGCCGCCTCTGGCCGCGGCTATGCGCTTGAGGGCGCGCGCGACAGCCTCGTGGCGGTCGCCACGCACCGCGCCGGTAGCAACTCGGACGACGCCGTACTCGCCGTCCTCGAGGAGGTCCTGGCCGGCTAGCCCAGCCAGTTCGCGATCAGCTTGGCTCCCGCGGCGCCCGACTTCTCGGGATGGAACTGCGTGGAGGCGACGTGCCCCCGCTCCACCGCGGCGACGAACGTCGCGTCCTCGTGCCGGGCGGTGGTGACCAGCGCGTCGCTCGGCCCCACGGCCGCGGCATAGCTGTGCACGAAGTAGAACCGCTCCCCCTCGATGCCCCTGAACAGGGCCGAGCCCTCCGGCGCCTGGACGGTGTTCCAGCCCATGTGCGGCAACCGCTGCGCGTCGAGTGCGGTGACCTCGCCGTCGTGCAGGCCGATGCCCCGGCTACGGGTGCCGTGTTCGTGCCCGGCCGCGAAGAGGACCTGGTGGCCGACGCAGATGCCCAGCAGGGGGCGTTCGGCCAGCGCCCAGGCCCGGATGAGGTCGTCCCCGCCGACGCGCTCGATGCCCGCCATGCAGGCCGCGAAGGCGCCGACGCCGGGGACGACGAGGCCGTCCTGGCGGAGCAGTTCCTCGTGGTCGGCGGACACGATGACCTCGGCCCCCGCGTCGCGGAACGCGCGGGCCGCCGAGTGCAGGTTGCCCGAGCCGTAGTCGAGCAGCCCCACCCGCCGGATCAGAGGGCGCCCTTCGTGCTCGGGATGCCCTGCTGGCGCGGATCGATCTCGACGGCGTCGCGCAGCGCGCGGGCCAGCGCCTTGAACTCGGCCTCGACGATGTGGTGGGGGTCGCGACCCGAGCGCAGCGTGAGGTGGAGGCACAGGCCCGCGTTGAGGGCCAGCGACTCGAAGAAGTGGTAGGTCATCGACCCGGCGTAGGGCACGCCGGAGCCGCCGATGAGGGCGTAGGCCTGGCCGTCGGGCTCGCCCTGGCAGGACACGTAGGGGCGGCCGGCCACGTCGACGACGACCTCGGCGACCGCCTCGTCGAGCGGGACGACGGCGGACGCGTAGCGGCGGATGCCGGACTTGTCGCCCAGCGCCTCCTTCAGCGCCTGGCCGATGCAGATGGCGGTGTCCTCGATGGTGTGGTGGCCGTCGATGTGCAGGTCGCCCTCGGCCTTGATGGTGAGGTCGATCAGGGAGTGCTTCGACAGCGCGGTCAGCATGTGGTCGTAGAAGCCGACCCCGGTGTCGATCACGGACTTGCCGGTGCCGTCCAGGTTGAGCGTGACCTTGATCGTCGATTCGCTCGTGGTGCGTTCGACGGTGGCGGTGCGGGTCATGGGTGCCTTTCGGGGTCGAGGTCGGTGAGGGCCTCCTTGAGCGTGGCCATCTCCTCGGGGGTGCCGGCGGAGACGCGCAGGAAGCCGGCGGGGCCGGTCTCCCTGATCAGGATGCCGCGGTCGAGCAGTTGCTGCCAGACCTGGTGGCGATCGGGGAAGCGCCCGATCAGCGAGAAGTTGGCCTCGGAGTCGATGACCGCATAGCCGTTGCCGCGGGCCCACTCCTCGAAGCCGCGGGCCTCGGCGGTGAGCGCGCGCACCTGCGCGAGCAACTCGTCGGCGTGGGCCAGGGCGACGCGCGCGACGGCCTGCGTCTGCGCGCTGAGGTGGTACGGGAGGCGCACGATGCGGCAGGCGTCGACGATGGCGGACGCGGCGGCGAGGTAGCCGAGGCGTCCCCCGGCCAGGGCGAAGGCCTTGCTCATGGTGCGGGAGACGACCAGGCGCGGGTGCTTGTCGATGAGGTCGAGGGCGCTGGGGCGGCTGGAGAACTCCTGGTACGCCTCATCGGCCACCACGATGGCGTCGGTGTTGGCGCACACCTGGTCGAAGACCTCGAGCGGCACGGTGGTGCCAGTGGGGTTGTTCGGCGTGGTGATGAGCACGACGGTGGGCCGGTGCTCGGCGATGGCCTCGAGGATGAGCGGCGCGTCGAGGGTGTGGTCGGCGTGTCGGGGCACGGTGACGTACTCGGTGCAGGTGTTGCGCGCGTACTCCGGGTACATCGAGTAGGTGGGGGTGAACGTGAGCACCTTCCGGCCGGGGCCGCCGAAGGCGGTGAGCAGGTGACTCATGATCTCGTTGGATCCGTTCGCTGCCCAGATGCGGTCCGCCGTCAAGCCGTGTCCGAGATAGTTCGCAAGCGCCTCTCGCAGGGCGGTGGCCTCACGGTCCGGGTAGCGGTTCAGCGACCCCGCCGCGTCGACGATGGCCGCGGCCATCTCCTCGCGGATGGCGGGCGCCGGCGGGTATGGGTTCTCGTTGACGTTGAGCACGACCGGCACGTCGAGTTGAGGGGCGCCGTAGGGCTCCTCCCCCACCAGATCGGCGCGCAGGGGCAGGTCGTCGAGCGTGATCACTGGGGCCTCCGCACCGTGATGGCGGCGGCGTGGCCGGGGAGGTCCTCCGCGAGGGCGAACCTCTCGACGCCGTCGGCGATCGCCATGAGCGCGTCCTCGGTGTAGCCGATGACGTGGACGGTGCGCATGAAGGAGCGCACGTTGAGGCCCGACGAGTGGCAGGCGCAGCCTGCCGTGGGCAGCACGTGGGTGGAGCCGGCGGAGTAGTCGCCGAGGGAGACCGGGGCGTAGTCGCCCACGAAGATGGCGCCGGCATTGCGGATGCGTGCGGCGATGGCCTCGGCGCCCGCCGTCTGGATCTCGAGGTGTTCGGCCGCATAGGCGTCGGCGACGGCCACGGCCTGGTCGAGGTCGCGGACGAGCACGATCGCCGACTGCTCGCCGGTCAGCGCGGTGCGGATGCGTTCCTGGTGCTTCTGGGCGCCCACCTGCGCCTCGACCTCGGCCTGCACGGCTTCGGCAAGCTCGTTCGACGGCGTGATCAGCACGGAGGCGGCCAGCGGGTCGTGCTCGGCCTGGGAGATGAGGTCCGCCGCGACATAGGCGGGCCTGGCGGTGTCGTCGGCGATGATCGCGATCTCGGTGGGGCCGGCCTCGGAGTCGATCCCGACGAGCCCGCGGCACAGGCGCTTGGCAGCCACGACGTAGATGTTGCCCGGGCCGGTGACCAGCGAGACGGGCTCGCACAGCCCCTCGGCGCCATGGGCGAACATCGCGATCGCCTGGGCGCCACCGACGGCGTAGACCTCGTCGACCCCGAGGATGTGGCACAGCGCCAGGATGTTGGGGTGCGGCAGCCCACCGAACTCCTTCTGGGGTGGCGAGGCCACGGCGATCGACGGCACCCCTGCCACCTGGGCGGGCACCACGTTCATGACCACCGACGAGGCCAGGGGGGCCAGGCCGCCGGGCACGTAGAGGCCGACGCGCTCGACGGGGATGTTGCGCAGGCCGACGCGTGCCCCGTCGGCGAGGACGGCGGGCGACGGGTTGTCGTCGAGTTCGAGGGTCTCGGCCACCGTGCGGCGTCGCTCGATGGCCACGGCGAACGCCTCGGCGAGGTGCGGATCCAGTTGCTCGCGGGCCTTGGCCAACTCCTCTGCTGACACGCGCAGGGATTCGGGGACGACGCCGTCGAAGCGCTCGGAGTACTCGCGCAGGGCCGCCTCGCCGCGCGCGGCCACGTCGTCGACGATCGGGCGGACCACCTCGACGGCGGCCTCCACGTCGAACGACCCGCGGGGCAGCATCGAGCGGTAGGGACCATCGACCCCGGTGAAATCAAGATTGCGCAGCACGATGACCCATCCTAGTGGGTGGACTCGGGCTCCTCGATCTCCTGCTCATCGGCCGGCTCCGGCCAGAAGGCCGCCAGCAGCATCACCGGCGTGATCGCCAGGAACGGTGCCACCATGAGCGCGGCCATCGAGCGCAGGGACAGGTCGACCGCGACCACGTCGCCGGGCGTGGC
>DURG01000398.1 GCA_012837465.1 Propionibacterium sp.
GCGCCTGACACTCGCTCCCTGAGCCTGTCCCAGCGCGGAGCGCCGGGCAGGTCGAAGGGCCGCCGCAGCTGGTCTGTGGCCTGAACCACTGGATGGTTCCGCAGGGCCCGGCCACTCCTTGATGCTTAGCTGACGACTTGTGAACCGAGTTCGGTACACAACCCTTCAGCCAAGCCCTGGCGGCGGCCTGTTGCCCGGTGACGATAGAGTTGCGGCGTGGCTGGCCGGATCAACGAGGACGACATCGCGTCAGTCCGCGAGCGTGCCCGGATCGACGACGTGGTGCGCGACTACGTGATGCTGCGCAACGCCGGCTCCGGCTCCTTCAAGGGGCTGTGCCCGTTCCACGACGAGAAGACCCCCAGCTTCACCGTCACCCCGTCGCGCGGCTTCTACTACTGCTTCGGCTGCGGCGAGGGCGGCGACGTCATCAACTTCCTGATGCGCCAGCAGAACCTCGGCTTCCAGGAGGCCGTCCAGATGCTCGCGGACCGGTTCGGCGTCGAGCTGCGCATCGAGGACGACGGGGCCCCCGGGCAACCGCCGGGCCTGCGCAAGCGGGTCCTCGAAGCCAACGAGGCCGCGCAGGACTTCTTCGCCGAGCAACTCGAATCCGCCGAGGGCCTCGAGGGGCGCCGGTTCCTGCACGGCCGCGACTTCGACCGCGCCGTGGCACAGCAGTTCATGGTGGGCTACGCCCCGCGTCACGGCTGGGCGCTGCACCAGACCCTCAAGGCCAAGGGCTTCCCCGACGACATACTCAAGGCCGCCGGGCTGATCCGCGACGGCGGCCGTGACTTCTTCACGGGCCGCGTCCTGTGGCCCATCCGCGACTCCGCCCAGGCCGTGCTCGGCTTCGGCGCCCGCCGGATCTACGACGACGACCGGCTCCCGGCGAAGTACATCAACACCCCCGAATCGCCGGTCTACAAGAAATCCCAAGTCCTCTATGGCCTGGATCTGGCGCGCCGCGAGATCGGCCGCAAGCAGCAAGCCGTCATCGTCGAGGGTTACACCGACGTGATGGCCGCGCACCTCTCCGGCGTCGAGACCGCCATCGCGTCCTGCGGCACCGCCTTCGGCGACGACCACGCCCGCCTCCTGCAGCGACTCATGGGCTCCCACGGCGGCCTCCACGGCGAGGTCATCTTCACCTTCGACGGGGACGCCGCGGGGCAGAAGGCGGCGCTGAAGGTGTTCAAGGGGGATCAGAACTTCATCTCCCAGACCTACGTCGCAGTGGAGCCCGGCGGCATGGACCCGTGCGACCTGCGGATGCAGCAGGGCGAGGCTGCCGTCCGCGAGCTCGTGGCACGACGCATCCCGCTCTACCAGTTCGTGATGAACAACATCGCCAAGAGCTACGACCTGGACCGCGCCGACGGCCGGCTCGCCGCCGCCCGCGAGGGCGCAGAGCTCATCAGCGCGATCCGGGACCAGTCCCTGGTCAACCAGTACCTGCGTGAACTCGCCGGCGTGCTCGGCATGGACCTCGACGACGTGCGCCGCGAGGCGGCCCGCTTCGGACGGCGCAGGGGCGGAGGAGAGCAGCCGCCGGCACCGGAGCCCGAGGACGTCGCCGTCGAGCCCGGGTGGCCGAACCCCAACGACCCGCACCTTCGTCTGGAACGCGACACCCTGAAGCTGATGCTGCAGCACCCGGTCACCTTCGACACCGCCTGGAACGGCGTGCTGGCCGAGGACTTCACGCACCCCGGCTACCAGGCCGTCTTCCGCCTGCTGTCCGGCGTCGAGTTCGGGGAGCACTGGACGGATCGAGTACGCGCCGCCGCGACGAACGAGTTGGTGGCCCAACTGGTAGTGGCCCTCCTCGTGGAACCGCTCCTGAGGGAACCCGACGAGACCTATTCGCTCACCCACACCGCGCGTTTGCAGCTCAACCGCGTGACCCGTGAGATCGCTGATCTCAAATCCCGGTTGCAGCGCACGGATCCGGTCAAGGACCCCTCCGGCCACAGGGCGCAGTTCGCGCAACTGACCCAGTTGGAGATGAAACGCAAACAACTTCAGCAGGTAGGACTAGCCTAGGCGACAAGCAGATTCAAGCCGCCGTTTGCATTCGCTCAGCGTCTCTGCTTATAGTCTCTCGATGTCGAGACACCGTAGTCTCGCCGACCTTCAGGAGAACCATGTCCCAAGGCCGTCCCATTGAACCGCTTACCCCGCAGGAGAGCCGCAAGGTATTCCTCGAAGTGGCCGAGTCCAACCGGTTCCAAGAGCTCCGCTCGAGGTTCCGGAACTTCGCCTTCCCCATGACCATCGCTGGGATGGTTGCCTACTTCACCTTCGTGATCCTGTCGATCTTCGCGGTCGACTTCATGGCTTCGCCGTTCCTCGGCATGCAGGGCATCAACACCGGTCTGATGATCGGTTTCCTCCAGTTCGCCATCGTGTGGATCTGGACCGCCATCTACGTCAACTACGCCAACACCAAGCTTGACCCGGTCTCCGCCGAGATCAAGCAGGATCTCATCGACAAGGGGGCCGTGTGATGCTGCTGCAGACCCAGTACGGAAATCCGTGGATCAACATCGCGGTCTTCGCGATCTTCGTCGTCGCCACGCTGACCGTGGTGATCATGGTCAGCCGCCAGAAGACCAAGGCGACTGACTTCTACACCGGTGGCGCCAAGTTCTCCGGCCGTCAGAATGGCTTGGCCATCACTGGCGACTACCTCTCCGCGGCCGCCTTCCTCGGCGTGACCGGCGCCATCGCGCTGTATGGCTACGACGGCTTCCTCTACTCCGTCGGCTTCTTCGTCGCGCTGCTGCTCGCCCTCTACTTGGTGGCCGAGCCCATGCGCAACACGGGCAAGTACACGATGGCCGACGTGCTGAGCTTTCGCATGGAGCAAAAGCCCGTCCGCACCGCTGCCGCCACCTCCACCCTGGTGATCTCCTTCCTCTACCTGCTGGCCCAGATGGCCGGCGCCGGCGGCCTCGTCGCGCTGCTCCTCGGCGTGACCAATGAATCCATGCAGGCCGTCGTCATCGCGCTCGTCGGCGTGCTGATGGTGGGCTACGTGCTCATCGGCGGCATGAAGGGCACCACCTGGGTGCAGATGATCAAGGCCGTCCTGCTCGTCTCGGGCGCCGCGGTCATGGCCTTCCTCGTGCTGCTGGGCGACGGCTTCAACCTTGACCAGCTCGCGCTGGCCGCCGATGCCGCCGCGAACAACGACCTGCTCACCCCGATGCAGCAGTACGGCACCTCCATCTGGACCAAGTTGTCGTTCCTGTCGTTGTCGATCGCGCTGATCGCCGGGCCGTCGGGCCTGCCCCACGTGCTCATGCGCTTCTACACCGTGCCGACGGCGAAGGAAGCCCGTCGCTCCGCAGTGTGGGCCATCATCCTCGTCGGCGTGTTCTTCCTGATCACGCTGGTGCTCGGCCTCGGCGCTGCCAAACTGGTGGGCCAGGACACGATCATGGCCGCGCCCGGCGCCCAGAACTCGGCAGCCCCGCTGCTGGCCCTGGAACTCGGCGGTGAGGTCTTCATGGGCATCATCTCGGGCGTGGCCTTCGCCACGATCCTCGCCGTGGTCGCCGGCCTGACCATCACGGCGTCGGCATCGTTCGCCCACGACGTGTACAACAACATCCTCAAGGACGGCAAGGCCGATCCCGCGCAGGAGGTGAAGGTCGCCCGCATCACCTCGGTCGTGGTCGGCGTGCTGGCCATCCTTGGCGGCATCGCCGCCAACGGCCAGAACATCGCGTTCCTCATCTCGCTCGCGTTCGCGGTGGCGGCTTCAGCCAACCTGCCGTCGATCCTCTACACGTTGTACTGGAAGCGGTTCAACACCCGCGGCTCGGTGTGGTCGATCTACACCGGTCTCATCTCCGCGACCTTGTTGATCATCTTCTCGCCCGCCATCTCGGGCTCGCCGTCGGCCATGTTCGGTGAGACGCTCGACTTCGCGTGGTTCCCGCTGACCAACCCGGCGCTCGTCAGCGTGCCACTGGCCTTCCTGGCCGGCTACATCGGCACGGTGACCTCGTCGAAGCGTGGTGATGAGGAGTTCGCCACCGAGATGGAGGTCCGCTCCATGACCGGCGCCGGCGCAGGCGGTGCCATCGACCACTGATCCCAAGGTCAGTTCCCTAGCCGGCGGCGGCGGTCTCCTCACGGTAGGCCGCCGCCGCCGTCGTTCGTTCACCCCTCAGGAGTTGCCGGGCGGCGTCCAGCGCTTCCACCTCCCACCGCTTGACCGTCGACGGCGAGGCCCGCAGGAGCGCGGCCATCTGCACGAGCGTCCTGGGCGGGCCCGTGAGCCCGTAGCGCAGTTGCAGCACCTGCCGGTGGCGGGGGAGGAGCAGCGCCAGGAAGTCCATGTCGTGGCTGGTCAGCGGTTCGTAGCCCAGCAGCGGGGAATGGACCACTTCGTCGAGCGGAACCATCCGAATGCGTCCCCGCCGGGTGGCCGTGGGCGAGAGCCCGGCAGCGGCCGCGACGGTGTCGAGCAGGGCGGGCGACTCCGCCACCCCCAGCGCCTCCATCCTGCGCAGCGCCTGTCGGGCCGCCCGACGATCCGCCCGGCTCACCTGCGGGTGGCCCAACCGGTGGCGCCCGCCGTCGCACATGACGCGGAACAGGTACTCGTGTACGAAGGTGGTGAAGCGGAAGTTGCGGGCGTAGTCGAAGCGGCGGATGGCCTCGCCGACTGCGACGCAGCCGTCCTGGAACAGCTCTTCAGCGGGCAGACCCGCGCTGTGGGCGGTGCGGATGGCGTACTTCAACGCCATGCGAATGCCCACCCACGCCAACTGCTCCATCGCGTCTCGCCCGAGCTGGACGACTTCGGGGAGGCGGGGATCGGTGTCACCTCCGTCGATGAGGTGCTGGGCGTAGACGCCCGCTTCGATGGCGCGAGCCAGGGCGGCGTCATCGCCAGGATCCAGGGTCACGTGGGGGAGGTCGAGATCGGGAATCAGCATGGGACCAGCGTTGCGGCCCGCCCCCTCATTCAGGCCCCCGGATCCGGCACTGTGGACAAGTTCAGACGGACAACACTTCTTTTCCACAGGGCACAATGGGAGGCATGGCGTTCTTCAAGCGGCCCACCCGCGTCGACTTCTCCGACCTCCAGGACCAGCTGGGCAACAAGCCCCAGATCCTCGCCCACGGCGTCGGCGACGACGGCCTCGTCCTCGCCGTCGGCCGCGAGGAGCTGGCCCTGCGGCGTGACGGCCAGTGGCAGGTCTGGCGCTGGGAGCGCGTCGCGGGCGGCTCCTGGAACGGCGACGCGAGCACCTTCAAGTGGCGCACCATGGACAACGAGCGCTTCGAGGCCCGCCTCACCGAGGAGAACCGGGTGCCCGAGGCGTTCCGCGAGCGGGTCCTGGCCTCGACTCTGGTGACCTCTGTGGTCGACGCGGCCCCGCGTGGCCAGGTTCAGGTCATCGGGCGCCGAGACCTGTCGGCCGACCCCCAGCAGCACTGGTACGCGGTCCCATCGGGCGGCGCGGACCTCAACGACCCGCGCACCCGTGACGCGGTGGTCACGGAGACCGATCGGCTGCGCAGCAACTACTTCTGAGCCGGGAAGGTTTCGAACGCGTTACAAGCTTTTTACGCTCTTTCGCACGGCGCTGATATGCGTTGCGCGGAGGAAAACCGGGGACCTACTGTTCACAGCGGCCACCGGGAGCCGGTGGTGTCACGCCACCGAATCCAGGAGGTCCCGCCATGACGAGACGTGTGTTCCCCCAGCGCGAGAAGGTCGGCCTCTACGATCCCGTCAACGAGCATGACGCGTGTGGCGTGGCCTTCGTCGCCCACCTCGACGGCGTGCCCACCCACGACATCGTCGCCAAGGGCCTCGAGGCGTTGCGCAATCTTGACCACCGAGGTGCAACCGGCGCGGATGAGGCGGCCGGAGACGGTGCCGGAATCCTCATCCAAGTCCCGGACGCCTTCCTGAGGGCAGTGGTGGATGCTCGCCTGCCCGACGCGGGGGAGTACGCGGTGGGCCTCGCCTTCCTGCCCGTCGACCAGGCCGACCGCGCCGCGGCCAAGGCGGCCATCGAAGGCATCGCCGATGAGGTCGAGCTCGACGTGCTCGCCTGGCGGGAGGTCCCCGTCGAGACGGGCACGCTGTCACCGATCTCGATCGGCTCGATGCCGCACTTCGAGCAACTCATCGTCGCGGGCCGCGACGACCAGGCCGGCATCGACCTCGACCGCTTCACCTTCGTGCTGCGCCGTCGTGCCCAGTACGAGGCGGGCATCTACTTCGCCTCGCTGTCGGCCCGCACGCTGGTCTACAAGGGCATGCTCACCACCGACCAGTTGGAGGAGGTCTTCCCAGACCTCCACGACCCGCGCATCGCGTCCGCCCTGGCGCTGGTGCACTCCCGCTTCTCCACCAACACCTTCCCCGCCTGGGAGTTGGCACATCCGTACCGGATGATCGCCCACAACGGCGAGATCAACACGGTGCGCGGCAACCGCAACTGGATGCGGGCGCGCGAGGCGCTGCTCACCAGCGACCTGTTCCCCGGCTCGATGGGGCGGTTGTTCCCCATCTGCACGCCTGAGGGCTCGGATTCCGCCTCCTTCGACGAGGTGCTCGAACTCCTCCACCTGGGGGGCCGCTCGCTCCCGCACGCCGTGCTGATGATGATCCCCGAGGCGTGGGAACAACACTCCGAGATGGACCTGCAGCGCCGCGCGTTCTACGAGTTCCACTCCATGATCATGGAGCCGTGGGACGGGCCCGCCTGCATGACCTTCACCGACGGAGCTGTCATCGGCGCCTGCCTGGACCGCAACGGGCTGCGTCCCGGGCGCTTCTGGGAGACCCGCGACGGCCTCGTCGTGTTCGCCTCCGAGGCCGGGGTGCTCCCCATCGACCAGGCCGATGTCGTCCGCAAGGGCCGCCTCCAGCCCGGCCGGATGCTGCTGGTGGACCTGGATCGTCACGCAGTGGTCTCCGACGACGAGGTCAAGGGTGCGCTGGCCGCCGAGCATCCGTATGAGGAATGGGTGGCCCGGCACAAGATCGAGCTCGACGAGCTGCCGAGCCGCGCCCACATCGTCCACTCGCACGCCTCGGTGACCCGCCGCCAGCAGGTCTTCGGCTACACGCACGAGGAGTTGCGGGTGCTCATCGCGCCCATGGCCAACACCGGTGCTGAGGCGATCGGCTCCATGGGCACCGATTCCCCGATCGCGGTGCTGAGCGACAGGCCGCGGCTGGTCTTCGACTACTTCAAGCAGCTCTTCGCACAGGTCACCAACCCGCCGTTGGACGCGATCCGCGAGGAACTCGTCACGTCGCTGACCGCCAAGATCGGCCCCGAGCGCAACCTGCTGGAGCCGGTCCCCGAGGCTGCCCGCCTGATCATCATGAACCGGCCCATCCTCGACTCCGAGCAGTTGGCCAAGATCGTGCACCTCGGCCGCGACGGCGACCTGCCCGGATACGCCACCCACGTGGTGCGCGGCCTCTACAAGGTCGCCGGCGGTGGCCGGGCGCTGGCCCGCAAGCTGGACGAGATCTGCGATGAGGTCTCCGCCGCCATCCGGGGCGGGGCGCGCGCCATCGTCCTGTCGGACCGACACTCGACGGCGGACCTGGCGCCCATCCCGTCGCTGCTGCTGACCGCCGCCGTCCACCACCACCTCGTCCGCGAGAAGACCCGCACCCAGGTGGGCATCGTCGTCGAGGCGGGCGACGTGCGTGAGGTGCACCACGTCGCGCTGCTGCTCGGCTATGGAGCGGCAGCGGTCAACCCCTACCTGGCCTTCGAATCTGCCGAGGACATGGCGCGTCGCGAGATGTTCGACGACGTGACGCCCGAGCAGGCGATCACCAACCTGACCAAGGCGCTCTCCAAGGGCGTGCTCAAGGTCATGAGCAAGATGGGCGTCAGCACGATCGCCTCGTACACCGGCGCGCAGATCTTCGAGTGCGTCGGGCTCAGCGAGGCTGTGGTGGAGCGCTACTTCACCGGCACCACCAGCAGGCTGGGCGGACTCGGCCTCGACGACCTCGCCCGCGAGATCGCCGATCGGCACCTGCAGGGTTACCCGGCCGACGGCATCCCGCTGGCCCACCGCGACCTCCTCGTCGGGGGCGAGTACCAGTGGCGCCGCGAGGGCGAACCGCACCTGTTCGACCCCGAGACGGTCTTCCGGCTGCAGCACTCGACGGCCACGGGCGACTACCAGGCGTTCAAGAAGTACTCCGGCCTCGTCAACGACAACTCGGCCCGCATCATGACGCTGCGGTCCCTGATGAAGTTCCGCGACGCGGAGCCGATCAGCATCGACGAGGTGGAGCCGGTCAGTGAGATCGTCAAGCGGTTCTCCACCGGCGCCATGAGCTACGGCTCCATCTCGATGGAGGCGCACCAGACGCTGGCCGTGGCCATGAACCGGTTGGGCGGCAAGTCGAACACAGGCGAGGGCGGTGAGGACCGCGACCGCCTGCACGACCCGTCCCGCCGCTCCGCGATCAAGCAGGTGGCCTCGGGCCGGTTCGGCGTCACCTCGGAGTACCTCACCTACGCCGACGACATCCAGATCAAGATGGCCCAGGGCGCCAAGCCCGGCGAGGGCGGGCAGTTGCCCGGCCCGAAGGTCTACCCGTGGGTGGCCA
>DURG01000399.1 GCA_012837465.1 Propionibacterium sp.
CTTCCGCAGGGCCTGCAGAGGCCCTCCCCGCCCATGTGGATCCCGATCTCTTGGAGTGAGGTGCGTAGGGGTTGGGGGATCGGGGTCCACAACGCCCGACCTAACCCTGTCGGGCCCCCATCAGCCCCTGCTTTGATCTGTGGGTTTGCTGCTGATTGCTGTCCGACACCGTTGCTTGGCTGCTTCCGGCGTGTCCTGGGGCTGGCTGGCCCGCTTTGCTGCGGCGTTGTCTGGGAACGTCGACGCTGGTGGGGCTTGGCACCTGCCCGAACATCCATCCGCCTGCCCCCGGCCACTCCTTCACGCCTGGCTGAGATGCAGCGAGATCGACGCACCGGGCGCGTGGAAACCCACTAGCCTGTGGGACATCCGGCGACAACAGGGGAAGCAATGACGCGCCTCACCGTGGATGAGATCATCTCCACCATCCTCGACGAAGGGTCCATCCGGTCCTGGGAGGATCCCGTGGCCGACCGCCCGCATGTCGAGCACTACATCGACGAACTTCGGGCCGCACGCGAGAAGACTGGGCGCGACGAGTCCGTCGTCGCCTGCGAGGGCACGCTGAGGGGGAGGCGCGTGGCGCTCATCGCTGGCGACCCCGCCTTCCTCGGCGGCTCCATCGGCGTCTGTGCGGGGGAGCGACTCACCCGCGCGATCGAACGCGCCACCGCGGAGCGACTCCCGCTCATCGCCCTGCCCGTCGGCGGTGGAACCCGCATGCAGGAGGGCACCGTCGCGTTCCTGCAAATGGTCAAGATCACCGGCGCGGTCATGGCGCACAAGGACGAACACCTCCCGTACCTGGTCTACCTCCGCCACCCGACGATGGGCGGCGTGTTCGCCTCCTGGGGCTCGCTCGGCCACGTGACGCTCGCGCAACCCGGCGCGCTCGTCGGTTTCCTCGGCCCCCGCGTGTACGAGGCCATCTACGGCCAGCCCTTCCCCGAAGGCGTGCAACTGTCCGACAACCTTGCCGAACGCGGCGTCATCGACGCCGTCTGCGAGGTCTCAGAGGTGGCCGAGGCCTTCGACCGGTTGCTGCGGGTCGTCGCCCAGCGCGTGCCCTCGATGCCGCCCCCCGAGCCGCCGGTGCTCGACCTGCCCGACATCCCCGCCTGGGAGTCCATCCAACGGACCCGCCGCGACGACCGGCCCGGCCTGCGCGACCTCCTCGCGGTGGCCGCCTCCGACGTCACCATGCTCAATGGCACCGGCGACGGCGAATCCCACCCCGGCTCCGTCCTCGCGCTGGCCCGCTGGGGGGATGCGCCCTGCGTCATCGTCGGCCAGGACCGCCACGACCAGGGCCGCCCCCTGGACCCGGCCGCGTTGCGCGAGGTCCGACGCGGGATCCGCCTCGCACGCGAGTTGAAGCTTCCCCTCATCTCGGTGATCGACACGCCCGGCGCCGCCCTCAGCAAGGAGGCGGAGGAGCGAGGGATGGCCTCGGAGATCGCCCGCACGCTCAGCGAACTGCTCACCCTGCCCACCCCCACGGTGAGCCTGCTGATGGGGCAGGGCACCGGCGGCATCGCGCTGGCCTTGACCCCGGCCGACCGGGTCGTCGCCGCGCAGCACGCGTGGCTCGCGCCGCTCCCGCCCGAGGGCGCCTCCGCGATCGTGCACCGCGACACCCACCATGCCGCGCAGATGGCCGCCGCCCAGGGCGTGCGCTCGGCGGATCTGGTGGCTGCCGGCATCGTCGACCGCATCGTCGAGGAGCCAGAGGATCCAGCAGCGGACCGCGAGGAGTTCTGCCGCCGCCTCGGCACGGCACTCCACGACGAGGTGGCCCGGGTGATCACCATGGTCGGGCGCGACCGACGTGCCCTGCGCCGCAACCGTTACCGTCGGCTGGGCAACCTGCCCAGGTACTGAACGCGGCACTGGCCGACGGGCGCCCCGTCCGGCCCTGCCGCTAGCATGGCGCATGTGAATGCACTTCTTGACGACCTCCGTTGGCGTGGGCTGATCGCCCACTCGACCGATCCGGATGCGCTGGCGGCGCATCTGGACGCGGGGCCGATCAAGTCCTATATCGGCTTCGACCCGACCGCGCCCAGCATCCACATGGGCAACCTCGTCCAGGCGCTCCTCGCGCGGCGCCTGCAGGATGCGGGCCACCAGCCGTTCATGCTGGTGGGCGGCGCGACCGGCCTCATCGGAGACCCGAAGGAGTCAGGCGAGCGCACCCTCAACCCGATCGAGACCGTGCACGGCTGGGTCGATCGGATCCGCAGCCAGGTGGAGCGCTACGTCAGCTTCGAGGGTTCCAATGCCGCGGTGATGGTCAACAACTACGACTGGACCTCCCAGATGTCGGTGCTCGACTTCCTGCGCGACGTCGGCAAGCACTTCCCCGTGAACCGGATGCTGGCGCGCGAGGTGGTGAGCAGCCGGCTCTAAGCGGGCATCTCCTACACCGAGTTCTCCTACGTGCTGCTGCAGTCGATGGACTTCCGGGAGCTGTACCGCCGCCATGGCGTGACGCTCCAGACCGGTGGCTCCGACCAGTGGGGCAACCTCACCGCCGGCGTCGACCTCATCCGACGATCGGACCAGGGGAAGGCCCACGCGCTGGCGACGCCGCTGCTGACCAAGGCCGACGGCACCAAGTTCGGCAAGACCGAATCCGGCACCGTCTGGCTCGACCCGGAGCTCACGAGTCCGTACGCGTTCCACCAGTTCTTCCTGAACGCTGAGGACGCCATGGTCATCGACTACCTCAAGGTGTTCTCGTTCCGCTCCCGCGAGGAGATCGAGGCGCTGGAGGAGTCCCGCGACGAGGCGCCGTACAAGCGCGAGGCGCAGCGGGCCCTGGCCGACGACGTGACCGACCTGGTCCACGGCGTAGAGCAGCGTCAGGCCGCCGTCGCGGCAGCGGCTGCGCTCTTCGGGCGAGGTGAGCTGCGCGAGCTCGATGCCCCCACCCTCGAAGGCGCAAGCCGTGAGGTGGGCGGCGGCGAGGTCGGGCCCGGTGCCACCATCGTCGACGCGATGGTCGCTGCCGGCGTGGTGAAGTCCAAGGGCGAGGCCCGGCGGGCGATCACCGAGGGCGGCGCCTACCTGAACAACGCCAAGGTGGCAGACCCGGAGCAGCAACTCACCCCGGACGATCTCCTGCACGGCAGGCACGCCGTCGTGCGCCGCGGCCGCAAGACCGTCGGCGTGGTCACCGTCGCTCAGTGAGCCCTTCCGCCCCCAGCGAGTAGACGACGGTGCGGGTGCGCTCCGCTGACTGCCGCATCTCGGCGGCCAGCGGCGTGCCCTTCGCCAACTCATCCGGGATGAGGAAGACCCGTGCCGGCCTGGCCCCAGACAGCTTCGTGATGAAGGTGGGCGCGTACTCCGCAGCCGTGGCGGTGAAGCCACCGCCCTCCTGCTCGGTGAAGGTGATCTGCGCGATGTACCCGTCATAGGTGTACGGCTGGGCGGGGCTACTGGCCGCGATCAGGTTGCCGGCCCCGTAGACCACCCACTTCCCGTTCACCCTCGTGATCGGCTGCACCACGTGCGCGTGTTGTCCGAAGACGAAGTCCACGTCCGGGGACGCAGTGACTGCCTCGGCGTACTCGGCCTGCTGGGCATTGACCTCGTTCGAATACTCCTCGCCGGCGTGCATGTGCACGGCGACGATGTCGGCGCCGGCTTCCTTGGCCGCCTTCGCCTGCTCGACGGCGAGTGCAGCGTCGAGCAGTTCCACCGACCACTCACGCCCTTCGGCCTTCGGAAGGCCGTTGAGGCCGTAGGTCTGGCTGATGACCGCGATGCGCACCCCGTCACCGGTCGTATGGATCACTGGGGTGCTCGCCTCCTCTTCACTGGCGTAGCTGCCTACGGTCTGGATGCC
>DURG01000400.1 GCA_012837465.1 Propionibacterium sp.
GCCGGGCCCGGCGCCCGAGCCCCCGCGGCAGCCGACGCCTGCTCCTGCGCCGCCGGAGCCCATCTCGCCGCAACCCCAGCGCGACGTGGACCCCCGCAAGCCGCGGTTCGTGACCTACCACATCCCCGTGTGCACGACCGATGACGTGCCCGGGCGTGAGGTCGAGGCCGCGTTGGGCGTCGTGATCGGGATCGCGACCAGGCCGCGGGACATGGCGCACCACCCCGAGATGGGCTTCATCAACACCGCGGCGCGGCAGGACGCCGTCGGCGCCATGGTGCAGCAGGCTCAGGAGGCTGGTGCGGACGCGGTCGTCGGCGTGCGGTTCGACAACGGCAAGGTCAGTGAGACGGTCAGCGAGTTGACGGCCTACGGCACGGCGGTGCGCCTACGGTCCGTGGAGGGCGACCAAATCTAGATCGGCGCTCGTCCGTGCGCCCAAATCTAGATTCGGGCGCCGTCGGGCAGCGGGTTCGGGCTACTTCCAGAGCGTCATGCCGGAGAAGCCGACGACGATGAGGATCATGCCGATCGCGACGTTCCAGTCGCCGATGGAACGCATGAAGCCGATGTCCTGGCCCGCGAGGTTGTAGACGACCATCCAGATCACGCCGAGCAGGCCGATGGGCACGAACACGGCGGGCACCCAGTTGCGTCCGGCCGGTGCGAGGCGCGCGGTTTCGGTGCGCTTCTCAGCCAATTCGGCCAAGCGCTTGCGCTTCTGCTTGGCGGCTGCCTGCTTGCGAACCTTGGATTCGGCCACGATGTCTCCTTCAGGGGTCTGCCCTAGCCTAAATGAGTCGCCCAAGAATGCCCACTCCGCCCCACCGAAGTGCTCGCGGCGGTGCGACGACGGGGCGCGTAGGCTGGGCGCATGGGTTTCTGGGCCACGCTGCGTGAACGGGTGCCGTTGGTGCGTGCCCGCATGGCGCAGCAGCGCCCGCGCAGCCCTCGTGGCCGGGTGACCACCGTGTTGGTGTGCGTGGTCGCGGGCCTGATGATCACCGTCGCCGCCCTCGCGGCACGCGGGACGGACCTGCGCAGCGACCGGAACGCCGACATGCGCGACCTCATCGTCTCCCAGAGCCAGCAGAACGAGGAACTGCGCCGCCAGATGGCCGAACTCCAGGAGGAGGTCACCGCCCTCACCGCCGAGCAGGCGCCGCAGGGTGGGTTCCAGGATGCGCTCGTCTTCGCCGAGGGCAGCGCCGGCATGATGGCCGTCAGCGGCCCCGGCCTGCGCGTGACCCTGACCGACGCCCCGGCCGACGTGAAGCCCGCCGGGGTCGACGACGACTCGCTCGTCGTCCACCAGCAGGACATCCAGGCGGTCGTCAACGCGCTGTGGGCCGGCGGCGCCGAGGCCATGAGCATCCAGGGCCAGCGGGTGATCGCGACCACGGGCATCAAGTGCGTGGGCAACACCGTGGTGCTGCACGGCATCCCCTATGCGCCGCCGTACGTGATCGAGGCCATCGGCGACGAGCAGCGGATGCGCCAGTCGCTCGACGACTCACAGGCCGTCCAGATCTACCTCCAGTACGTCGAGGCGTACCGGTTGGGCTACTCCGTCGAGGGCGCAGACAACCTGGACCTGCCGTCGTTCAGCGGCTCGACGGGGGTCCGGTACGCCCGCGTGGGATAGTCGTCCCTCGATACACCGCTGGAAAGGCCGGGGCGTTGCAACGTTTGGCGATGCGTGCGGGGCCTTTCCATCGGCACTCGGGACCCGGAAGTGGGCCTCGGCTGCTGCACTGCACCGGTGGATCCACGC
>DURG01000401.1 GCA_012837465.1 Propionibacterium sp.
GAACGCTGGCTGCCGCCACGACGCTCGCCGGAATCCCGACGGCTCCGCTCGGCGCGCTCGCGCGCGGCCGGGGCGCCGGGCGCGCGACCCTTCGTGCCCTCGGGGATGTCGAGGTCCGTGTAGAAGTGCGGCGACGACGAGTAGGTCTCCGGGGGATCGGGGAGTTCCAGGTTGAGCTGCTTGTCGATGAGCTTCCAGCGGTGCAGGTCCGACCAGTCGACCAGGGTCACCGCCACGCCGGTGTTGCCGGCCCGGCCGGTGCGGCCGATGCGGTGGACGTAGGTGGCATCAGTGTCGGGGCACTCGTAGTTGATGACGTGGCTGACGTCTGCGATGTCGATGCCCCGCGCCGCGACGTCGGTGGCCACCAAGGCCCTGACGGTGCCGGCGCGGAACTTCTTCAGCGCGCGTTCGCGGGCCTGCTGGTTCAGGTCACCATGGATGGAGGCGGCCGCGAAGCCGCGGTCCACCAGTTCATCGGTGAGGCGCTGGGCGGCGCGCTTGGTGCGACAGAAGACCATCACCTTGCCGGTCTGGCGGCCCTGCAGGATGCGGGCGATCATCTCGGGCTTGTCGAGGTCGTGCGCCTGGTAGACGAACTGCTCGATGTCCGGCACCGTCATCTGGGCGTCGTGGCCCTCGGCGCGGATGTTGATGGGCTTGTTCAAGGTGGCGCGCGCCAGCGTCAGGATGGGCGCGGGCATCGTGGCCGAGAACAGGAGAGTCTGTCGGTTGCGCGGGGTCTTGCGCAGCAGGCGCTCGATGTCGGGCAGGAAGCCCAGGTCGAGCATCTCGTCGGCCTCGTCGAGGACGAGCACCTGGATGAGGCCCAGGTCCAACGCCCCGCGGTCCGCGAGGTCGAGGAGGCGGCCGGGGGTGCCGACCACGATGTCGACGCCCGTGTCGAGGGTGCCGAGCTGGTCGTCGTAGCCGGTGCCGCCGTAGATGGTCAGCACTCGCATCTTGAGGTGCTTGCCGGCCATGTCCATGTCGCGGCCCACCTGGAGCGCGAGCTCACGGGTGGGGCACACGACGAGGGCGCGCGGCTTGCCGTGGGTGGGCTTCTCGCCGTCGGACAGCGTCACCATGCGGTGCAGCAGGCTGACGCCGAAGGCCAGCGTCTTGCCGGTGCCGGTGCGGGCCTGGCCGATGACGTCGCTGCCCTGGAGGGCCAGCGGAATGGCGAGGGTCTGGATGGCGAAGGGGTGCACGATGCCGTGCTCAGCCAACGCGGAGGTGATTGATTCGTGGATGCCGAGGTCAGCGAACGTGTCGCTGCCTGCAATGTCGTTGTCGCTCAGGGTTCTGACCTTCATGCAATGAACTCACGGCGCGATTGGCGCAACCGGAGGCGGGCAGAGTGCGCCCGCGAAGGCCCACTCTACCGCAGGGTGGCGGTTCAGACCGCGCCGAAGCCGACGGCTCGGGTGCTGGTGCTGCCGATGTCCACGTAACCGACGCGGCCGGCAGGGATGATGACGCGGCGGCCCTTCTCGTCGGAGAGTTCGAAGAGGCCGGAACCCTCGACGGCCTGGCGCAGGGCGTCGACGACCTCATCGGGGCTGGACTGGGTGTCGATGGTGACTTCGCGTGCGACGTCGGTGATGCCGATCTTTACTTCCATGGGCCCAACTCTAGCCACGCGGCCAAGGCCGGTGCGTCACTGTTCGATGCGCGCCACGACGACGGTGATGTTGTCCTTGCCGCCCCGGTCGTTGGCCCACCCGACGAGCGACTCAGCCAGTGCGGCAGGATCCGGATTTCGGCGCAGCTGGTCCTGGAACACGTCCGACATGGCTTCCGGGCCGCTGGCGTAGTTCCACAGGCCGTCGCTGCACAGGAGCAGCCAGCCGTTGCCCTCGGGTTGGAGGGTGACCACCGACGGCGTGACGTTGGTGGCCTGGCGGCCCAGCCACTTGGTGATGGCGTGGGCCTGGCTGGACTGTTCAGCCTCGTCCCTGGGCATGCCGAGCATCATGCGGGCCTGGGCCATGGAGTCATCGGTGGAGAGAAGGACGCAGGAACGGTCGTCGCCCAGCCAGTAGGCGCGCGAGTCGCCCACGTTGCCGATCGTGATCAGCCCGGGCTGGACGAGGGCGGTGATCAGCGTGCAGGCCGAGGGCTCCTCGGCCGCGGCGAGCACCTCGTCGTTGGCGCTGGCGAAGGCCTGCACGAAGGCGACGTTCGTGGCCACGCCGGCCTCGACCTGCTCGACGAGTTGCTGGACGGCCACCTCCGCGGCGACCAGCGAGGCCAGTTCGGAGCCCTCCGCGGTGGTCACCCCGTCGGCGACGGCGAGGACTGCCTCCCGCTGGGGTTCACCACGCACGGCGAGGCACAGCGCGTCCTGGTTCGTCTGGTGGCGCTGGCCCGTGTCGCTGCACGCGGCAACCCACGGCGCCGGCACGCGCACGTAGTGGGCGCGCTCGGAGCTGGGGCTGTGGGACTCCTGGGTCATGGGCTCCATCCTGTCAGGTCAACGGGTCCGGAAGTTGCGGGCTCCCCTCAGTGGGCAGCGTAGCGGCCCAGAGATCCCCGTGCTCCTGCACCCGCTCGAGCATGGCGCTCGGATGCGTCCGGACGGGGGACGTCAACGCTGCCACCTCGTCCCAGGTCAGAGGCGTGGCCACCGACGGCTGCTCGAGGCCGCGCACCGAATAGGCGTGCACGGTGTTGCGCGCCGCGAGGTTCTGCGCGAAGTCGACGAAGATCAGGCCCGCCCGGGCATCCTTGGCCATGGTCGCGACGAAGAGCTTGGGATGGGCGCGCGCGAGGTGTTTCGCGAGTGACACCGCGAAGTCGTAGGCCTTCGACGCAGGGGCGGGCGCGATCGGCACCGTCAACTGGAGGCCCTTGTTGCCGGAACTCTTGCAGTGGGCCTCGAGGCCGAGTTCGGCCAGGGTCGTCGCCGCGATGATCGCGCCCTTCGCCGAGTCCTCCGTCGTGATCCCGGGGCCGGGATCCAGGTCGACCACGAGCGACGTGGCGCGGGGCTCCTCGTCGCCCTCGAGGATGATCCCATCAGGGCCGACGGTGGCCTCGGAGGCCCGCCACTGCGGCGTGTGGAGTTCGATGGCGGCGAGGTTGGCGAGCCAGGCGAGATCCGCCCGCTGCGTGGCGGTGACGTAGCTGACCGTGCCGGCGCTGGTGGCCACGTCGACGGTCTGGACGAACTCCGGCGTGCCGTTGGGCGCGTTCTTCTCGTAGAAGGATTCCTCGCCAGTGCCGTCCGGGTAGCGGACCCGGGTGATGGGGCGATCTTTCAGGTGGGGGAGCAGGACGTCGGAGATCTCGACGTAATAGGAGATCAGCTCACCCTTCGTGAAGCCGCTGGGAAACAACTGCTTGTCGAGGTTGCTCAGGCCCAGCGTGAGGCCGTCGATCTCCGTGGTGATGCGCTCGCTCATCCGAACCTCCTGCGCCCCAGCATTGCAGAGCGCGGATGAAAATGTCGCTGGCAGGTGGTTGCATGGTGCCCATGAGTTTCCGTGTGGTGCCGCCCCGCCGCGTCGTGCTCCCGACGCCCAGTGCGGAGCAGGCCACCCTCGCAGCCCCGCACGCGGGCGTCTCGGTCGTCTACGGCGGGCCTGGCTCCGGCAAGACGACGCTCATCGCCGAGGCCGCCGTCGCGCGGGTGGCGGCCGGTAGTTCGCTGGAGCGCCTCGTCGTGCTCGCGCACTCCCGCTCGGCCGCACAGACCCTCCGGCGCGACATCACCCGACGGCTGGAAAGGGCGCAGACGGAGGCCAACGTCACCACCATCCACGGCCTCGCCCTGGGCCTCCTGCGCCGCTACTGGCCGCACGAGGACAGCCCCTGGCGGCTGCTGCGCGCACCGGAGCAGGAGGTGCGCATCCGCGAACTGCTCGAGGGGATGGGCCCGGAGGCCTGGCCGGAGGAGTACCGCGCCGCGGCAGGCACCCGGGCCTTCGCCCGCCAACTCCGCGAGGTGCTGGCCCGGGCTCGGCAACTGTCGCTGGATCCGGAGTCGATCTCGACGATGGCGACGGCCTCGGGGGATGACCTGTTCCTCTCCGCCGCGGGCTTCATCGAGGAGTACCTCACCGTGGCGGATTTCGCCGGGACGCTGGACTACGCGGAACTCGTCTACCGCACCCGCCTCCTACTCACGGAGCAGGCGGTGGCCAACGGTGTGCTCGCCAGCTTCGACGCGGTCCTCGTGGATGACACCCATGAATCAGACCACGCCCAGACGGGCCTGGTGGGGGACCTGGCCCGCCTGGGCGTCCCCGTGCTCGCAGTGGGGGACCCCCACTCCCGCATCGGCGGCTACCGTGGTGCGAGCCCCACTGCCATGGCGGACCTTGCGGCACTGCCTGGGGCCAGCGTGGCCCACCTCGGCTCTGGCTTCCGCAACCGAAGCGCGGTGCAGGAGGCCATGGACACACTGCGTGCCCGCCTCGACCAACGGCACGCCTCGGGGCCCATGGCGGCCATCCACGACGGTGGCGTCGTGACGGCGTCGGTCTACGACGACGAATCGGCCGAACTCGCCCACGTGGCCGCGCAACTGCGAGACGCGGTCACCCACGACGGGCTCGCATGGTCAGACCTGGTGGTCGTGACGCGAGCCGGTCGGGCGCAGCTCAGCGCGGTGGCCAAGGAACTGGTCCGGCTGGGAGTCCCCGTGGACGTCTCCGGCGATGAGATCGCCCTCGCGGAACAACAGGCGGTCTCCGTGCTCCTCCTGGCCCTCCAGGTCTGTGCCCGGGGTGGTGCGCCCGAGGCGGACGAGGCACGCCTGCTGCTCTCCTCCCCGTTGTGCGGGCTCGACGGGGTGGGCCAACGCCGCCTCGGCCGCGCACTGCTGGCACGCCATCGGGCGGAGGGCACCTCCGCCGCGTTGCTGGGCCGTTGCCTGGGGGAGCCGGAACTGCTGGAGGGCAGCACGGCGCAGGAGGCGGAGCAGGCGCGTGCCCTTGCGAAGCTCCTGGCCGACGGCGCTGCGCTGGTGCAGGCCAATGCGGAGGTGCAGGAGATCCTCTGGCACCTCTGGGACGCCACCGGATGGCCCATGCAGTTGCGCGAGCAGGCGCTGCGGGGCTCCCGGCGCGCCAACGCCGACCTCGACGCCATCGTCGAGCTCTTCGAGCAGGCGTCCCGCGCGGATGACCTGCGAGGTGGCGCGGGCACCACCACCTTCGTCGCGGAACTCGCCGGCCAGGAGATCCCGGCGGACACGGGCCGAGAACTGGACATCAGCGGACGAGGGGTCCGCGTCGTGACGGCGCACCGCACGCGCGGCCTCGAATGGGAACGGGTCTGGGTGATCGGGGTGCAGGAGGGCCTGTGGCCGCGGCTGACCAGGGCCGGTCTCCTCGTGGATGCCGACAGGCTGGGCCCGGATGGGTTGGCCGAGCCGGGGCAGGGTTCACACCTCGTCTCCGAGCGCCAACTGTTCCACGTCGCCTGCAGCCGCGCGCGCTCCGCCCTGCACGTCTCGGCCGTGCAGGGCGTTGACGGTGAGGGTGGGCGCCCGTCGCGCTTCCTCTCGGAGCTTGGCATCTCCGTGGAACGGGTCACCGGCCGCCCCGGCCGGCTCCTGTCGGCGTCTGCCCTGGTGGGGGAGTTGCGCAACGTCAGCACGGACGAGGCCGCCGCCCCCGGCTTGCGCCGGGCGGCGGCCCTGCGTCTGGCCACGATGGTCGGCGTGCAGACGTCGGACGGGGCCGCCGCGTTCCCGGGCGCCTCACCCCACACGTGGTGGGGCATGCGCGAGTTGAGCAGCGGCGCGAGGGAGCAGAAGGGGCCCATCCACCTCAACGGCTCGTCGCTGGAGTTGCTACTCACCTGTCCACGCATGTGGTTCCTGTCGAGAAGGGCGCAGGCGGAGCGGGCCCGTCACTCCCGCGCGTCGGTGGGCGACGTGGTGCACCTGGTCGCCAAGCACGGCGCCACGGAGGGCCTCTCGGCCGAGGAGATGCACGCCCGCCTCGACGAGGTCTGGGAGCAGATCCCCTTCGAGACCGAATGGCTGTCGGCCACGGAGCGCTCCGAGATCTTCGCGGCGGTGGAGCGTTTCGCGCAGTACCAGGACACCAACCCCCACGCCTTGCTCGCCGTCGAACAGCCCTTCGACGTCTCGCTGGAGGTGGATGGGCAGGAGGTGGTGCTGCGGGGCACCGTCGACAGGCTGGAGCGCACGGCGGACGGGCGGTTGCGGGTCGTGGACCTGAAGACGGGCCGGAAGGTGCTGCGGGCGGCTGACGTCGCGGACAACGCACAGTTGGGCGTCTACCAACTGGCCGCCAGCCTCGGTGCGTTCAAGGGCGTGGCGGATGGTGCCACCGCAGTGGCGCCGCCTGCGTTGATGTTCCTGCGGGCGGGGGAAGCGCTGCCCACGCTCGTCGAGCAGCCGTCCATCGATGACGCACCCGCCTTGGAGGGGGAGGAACTCCAGATCGGCCCCACCTGGGTCCATGACCGCATCGCCCAGGCCGTCGGCATCCTCCAGGAGGGCCGCTTCGAGGCGGTGGAATGCAGCGCGTGCCGGTACTGCCAGTTCGCGGATTCCTGCCCAGCCCTCGCCATCCCCGGGAAGGGGCCGCGCAGATGACCCTCCATCCCATCCGCAAGCAGCTGTTCACCTCGCCCGATCAACTGTCCGATGCGCTGAAGATCCCGTTCTCTGACGAACAGATCGAGTGCATCACGGCGCCGCTGGAGCCGGCCGTGATCATCGCCGGCGCGGGCAGCGGCAAGACCACGGTGATGGCGGCCCGCGTCGTCTGGCTGGTCGGCACCGGGCAGGTGAAGCCCGAGGAGGTGCTCGGGCTCACGTTCACGCGCAAGGCAGCCGCCGAACTGGCCACCCGGGTCTCGGACGCGCTGGCCAATGCAGGCGTCCTCACCGGCCGCGACGGCGAGGGCGCCGAACTCGTCATGACCTACGATTCGTTCGCGGCCCGGCTCGTGAGCGAGTTCGGGCTCCGGATCGGCATCGACCGGGATCCGGTGATGATCACGGGCGCCAGCCGCTTCCGCCTCGCAACCCGGGTGGTTGCGGATGCGCCGGGGCCGTTCCACAGCATCAGCCGGCTCAGCCACCACTCCATCCCGGAGCGGGTGCTGACCCTGGACGCGGAGATGGCGTCCCACCTCGTCACCTCGGACGAGGTGCTCGAACATGCCGGCTTCGCAGAGCGCCGCTTCCTGGAGGCCCCGCTCTATCGCGGCAACGTGATGCGCGACGTGGCCCGCGCCCTCGACGCGACGGCGGAGCGGCGGGAGCTGGTCGGCCTCGTCAACCGGTACCAGGAGCTGAAGCGCAAGCTCGGCGTGGTCGAGTTCGCAGACCAGTTGCGCGAGGCCGTGCGCCTGGTCACCCACGTGCCCGAGGTGGGCCGCGAGCTTCGGAGGCGCTTCAAGGTGGTGCTCCTCGACGAGTACCAGGACACCTCGTCGGCGCAGGCCGAACTGTTGCGGACCCTTTTCACCGGCCCCGTGGATTCCGATGCGATGGGCTTCCCCGTCACCGCGGTGGGGGACCCCTACCAGGCCATCTACGGCTGGCGCGGGGCCGCGGCCGGAAACATTCTGGAGTTCCCGCACCAGTTCCGCCGCTCCGACGGCGCGCCTGCCGAGCGACAGACCCTGAGCATCAACCGGCGCAGCGGCCACCGCATCCTCGAGGTCGGCAACCGGCTGGCGGCCGGGCTGCACGCCGCCCCGGGGGAGGAGGGGGTCTCCCTCGTGGCGCCGGACGACGCGAAGCCAGGTGCGGTCGCTGCGGCGATGTTCGACACCTTCCGCGACGAGGTGGACTGGCTGGCCGAGGCCGTCATCACGCACCACGAGGCCGGCACCGCCTGGAAGGACCAAGCCGTGCTGGTGCGGCGCAACGCGGCGCTGGCTCCCATCTTCGAGGCGCTGCGCGAGCGCGACGTGCCCGTCGAGATCGTCGGGCTCGGCGGCCTCCTGGGCCTGCCGGAGGTCGCCCCCGTCGTCGCCACCCTGCGGGTGCTGGACGACGTGACCGCCAACCCGGAAGTCGCCGCGCTGCTGACGGGGCCCCGGTGGAACTTCGGGCTCGCGGACATGGAGGCGCTCGGGGCACGGGCCCGGCAACTGGCATCGGAGTCGCGGATCGAGCCACCCGATTCGGATGACCTCGTCCGCGCCGTCACCCAGGCAGACCCCGGAGAGGTCGTCTCGCTGCTCGACGCCGTCGCGGATCCGGGCGCCGCGGTGCTCAGCGCCGAGGCGCGTCGCAGGCTGGCGCGCTTCCACGCCGAGATCACGGCGCTGCGCCGCCATGTCGCTGAACCGGTCGCAGACCTGGTCACCCGCGTGATCGGTACGCTCGGGTTGGAGGCCGAACTCATCGCCACGGGGAAGGACACCAGCCAGGTGTCGCGTTTCGTGGCGGAGGTGGCCAGCTACGTGGACGTGGACGGCGACGGCAGTCTCACGGGCCTGATCGCCTACCTCGATGCGGAGTCTGAACACGGTGAGGGCCTGATGCAGGCGACTCCCAGCGAGGACGACTCGGTCAAGCTCATGACGGTCCACCGGGCGAAGGGCCTGGAGTGGCACACGGTGTTCCTGCCCAGCCTCGTGGACAAGGTGTTCCCCTCGGAGTCGCGCTCGGGGGTCTGGCCCCAGCGCGCCGATACGCTGCCTGCGCCCCTGCGCGGCGACGCCGGCTCCATCCCGCAACTGGGCGAGTACACGAAGAAGGGCATCGAGGCCTACCGGGCCGCCCTGCGTGACGACCACCGCCTGTCCGAGGACAGGCTGGCCTACGTGGCGGCCACGCGCGCCAAGGCACTGCTGCTGGCCTCGGCCCACACCTGGACGCCGGAGAACATCCGCCCTCGCGCCGAATCGCCGTACTTCGCGGTGATCCGTGAACTCTGCGAGGCGGCCGGCACCTACCTTGACGCCAGCACCCGGGGGATCGAATCCAACCCCATCCCGGCGGAGCCCGTGCGCGCCGCCTGGCCCGTCGAACTCGACGCCGCGGCGCTGGCGCAGCGCGCGGCTGCCGCAGACCTCATCGAGCAGGCCCGCGACGTCGTGGCGAACACCCCGGCCGAGCAGGAGCGGTGGGCGTGGCAGTCGGGCGTCGTCGCAGACGAAGACGCCGCACGCGTCGGGCAGTGGGACGAGAGCATCCAGCACCTCACCGAACTCGCCCAGCGCCGGGGTGGCCGAACCGTCGAACTGCCCGACGGGCTTTCCGCCACCGCGCTCATGGCGCTGCAGGCGGACCAGGATGCATTCGCCGCGGGGCTGCTCCGCAGGATGCCGAGACGGCCCTCCTCAGCTGCCCGGGTGGGATCGCGCTTCCACGAGTGGCTGCAGGAGCGGTTCCTGCTGCCCGCCGCGTTGGAGGAGTTGGAGCCCCAGGCGGCCCCGGCGTCGGAGGAACTCACGAAGCTCATCGACGCGTTCGAGCGGGGCCGGTTCGCCCAGCGCACCCCGCTGGGGGTCGAGGTCCCGTTTCTGATGCGACGCGGACCCCACGTGCTGCGAGGGCGCATCGACGCCGTCTACGCCTGGCAGCAGGACGGGCTCGACTTCCTTGTGGTGGACTGGAAGACGTCCAATCAGGCTGCGGATCCACTGCAGCTGGCGGTCTACCGTCAGGCCTGGGCCGAGGCCCGCGATGTGGATCCGGCGCGCGTTGGCGCGGCGTTCTACCATGTGCCCACTGATCGATTGCGGTTCGTCGACGCCCCGGTGCGGCTCATCGACGAGGCACTGGAGGTGGACGAGGCATGACGCGTTGGGAGGATCCCTCTGCGCTCAACCGGATGCCGACCGGACGCGCCGATGACGCCCTCGCGGCGCTCTGGCACAAGGCGATCGTCGTCGAGGTGGACGCCGACGGCGCCATCGCGTCGACGAGTGGCCGCCCCAGGCCCCTGGCCTCGCCCGGCGAGCGGCAGCCGTCGGACATCCTGCTCGGCACCGTCGACGGCGTGGCGTGGTTCGCCCGCACCGTCGACACGGTGGCCGGGGAGGCGATGAGTTGGCGCGACACCGATCCCGACGCGCTCGATCCGCTGGCCGCGGGGGTGGCGCTGGCGCGGTGGCACGGCGGTCAACCCCCCTGCGAGGTCTGCGGGTCCGCCACCCGGCCGGATCTGGCCGGCGCGCGCCGCATCTGCCTGGGCTGCGGGCAACTGCAGTTCCCGCGCATCGATCCGTGCGTGATCGTTGCCATCACGGACCCGGACGACAGGTTGCTGCTCGCGCGCCAGGCACAGTGGGCGCCCAAGCGTGTCTCGGTCATCGCCGGGTTCATCGAGGCGGGGGAGTCGGCCGAGCAGGCCGTCCACCGCGAGACGTTCGAGGAGGTGGGGGTGCGGCTGTCGTCCCTGACCTACGTCAGTTCACAGCCGTGGCCCATGCCGCGCTCCCTGATGCTGGGCTTCGAGGCCCGGTCCGTCAATGGTGAGATGACGGTCGACGGCGACGAGATCGTCGAGGGTGCTTACTACACCCGCTCCGATCTCGTCGCCGCCGTGGGTTCCGGTGAGGTGATCCTCCCCGCGGGAGCCTCGATTGCTCGAGCCCTCATCCAGCGCTGGCTCAGCCCTCGCTGAGTTTGCTGGTTTCGTCCTGGATCCGGCTGGCCACCTCAACGAGCTTTTCCCGGTGAGCATTGGCGTGGTGGGCGCAGAACAGCAACTCACCGCCGGAACGGAGGAATACGCGCAGGTAGGCCTGAGCACCGCAGCGATCGCAGCGATCGACAGCGGTCAGGGTGGGATCCGTAGCAAGTTCGGTCATCATGGCCTCCTGTCCTTCATTCATACCATCTCCTGCTACAACGTACCGGGCCTCTCATTTGTTCCCGAGCGGCGCGCCAGCGTTTCGCAGGCGGGGTTGTCGGCGGTGCCGGGTAGCCTATCGGCGTGCAGACCCCCAAGACCCAACCGCAGATGTCACGCGACTACGAGGCCAAGAACCTCCTCGTCCTCGAAGGCCTCGAGGCGGTGCGCAAGCGCCCCGCAATGTACATCGGCTCCACGGACACCCGCGGTCTCATGCACTGCCTCTGGGAGATCATCGACAACTCCGTCGACGAGGCCCTCGCCGGCTATGGCGAACACATCGAGGTCAAACTCGCCGACGACGGCTCGGTCATCGTGCACGACCACGCCCGCGGCATCCCGGTCGACAAGGAACCCCGCACGGGCCTGAGCGGCGTCGAGGTCGTCTTCACCAAGCTCCACGCAGGCGGCAAGTTCGGCAACTCCTCCTACAACGCCACCGGTGGCCTGCACGGCGTCGGCGCCTCCGTCGTCAACGCCCTTGCCTCCCGCATGGACGTCCAGGTGGATCGCAACGGCTCCACCTGGGAGATGAGCTTCCGCCGCGGCGTGCCCGGCGTCTTCGACGGCGAGGGCCCCGAGGCGAAGTTCACCCCGCAGAGCGGGCTGCGCAAGCTCAAGCGGGTCGCCAAGGCCAAGACCGGCACCCGAGTGCGCTACTGGCCGGACCGCCAAATCTTTCTGGCGGATGCCGAACTGTCCATCAAGCACCTGCACGACCGTGCGCGCCAGACCTCGTTCCTGGTGCCCGGCCTCAAGCTCGACGTGGTCGACGAGCGCGGCGACGAACCCTCGCACGAGACGTTCCTCCACGTCGGTGGCATCACCGAGTTCGCCGACTTCCTGGCCCCCGATGCCCAACTCACCGACATCATCCGCCTGCAGGGCAAGGACTCCTTCGTGGAGACCGTGCCCATGCTGGACGGCGACGGCGCGATGACGCCCACCGACGTCGAACGAGACCTCGACGTCGACATCGCCGTGCGCTGGGGTACGGGCTACGACACGGTGATGAAGTCATTCGTCAACATCATCGCCACGCCCAAGGGCGGCACGCACGTCCAAGGCTTCGAACGCGGCCTCACCCGTGCGCTGGTCAAGTCCTACGAGGGCACCCGCGGCCTGCTGAAGGCCGGGGAGGAGGTCGTCCGCGACGACTGCCTCGAGGGCCTCACCGCCGTCGTCACCGTCCGGCTGGCCGAACCCCAGTTCGAAGGCCAGACCAAGGAGGTGCTGGGCACCCCACCCGTCAACCGCCTCGTCGCTCGGATCGTCGAACAGGAGATGGGCAAGTTCCTCAGCGCGCCCAAGACCCGTCAGATGGCGCGCACGCTGCAGGAGAAGGTCGTCTCCGCCGCCCGCACCCGAGTGCAGGCCCGCGCGCACCGCGAGACCCAGCGCCGCAAGAACGCGCTCGAATCCTCCACGCTGCCGCCCAAGCTGAAGGACTGTCGCTCCACGAGCGTGGACAGCACTGAGTTGTTCATCGTCGAGGGCGACTCCGCGCTGGGCACCGCCAACGTGGCCCGCAACTCCGAGTTCCAGGCGCTGCTGCCCATCCGCGGCAAGATCCTCAACGTGCAGAAGGCCTCCGTCGGTGACATGCTGAAGAACGCCGAGTGCGCCTCGATCATCCAGGTGGTGGGCGCCGGCTCCGGCCGCACGTTCGACGTGGACTCGGCCCGCTACGGCAAGGTGATCTTCATGGCGGACGCGGATTCCGACGGCGCTCACATCCGCTGCCTGCTGGCCACGCTGTTCTTCCGCTACATGCGCCCCCTCGTCGAGGCCGGCCGCGTCTATTCCGCGGTGCCGCCGCTGCACCGGTTCGAACTCATCAACCCCAAGCGCGGCTACGACAAGTACATCTACACGTATTCCGACGCCGAATACCAGCGCAAGTCCCTAGAACTGACCAAGAAGGGCCAGAAGTTCAAGGAGCCGCAGCGCTACAAGGGCCTGGGCGAGATGGACGCGGACCAGCTGGCCGAGACCACGATGAGCCCGAAGCACCGGATGCTCCGCCGCCTGACGGTCGACGACGCCGAGGCTGCCGAGCGGGTCTTCGAGATGCTGATGGGCAACGAGGTCGCCCCGCGCAAGGAGTTCATCATCGAGGGCGCCTACGCACTGGAGGCGGACCGCATCGACGCCTGACAAGGGTCCCTGAGCGTGTCGCGTCCGACGAAGGAGGGCCGCGACACGTCGAAGGGCCCCCACAGTGTGAAGGAGTGGCCGGGAGCAGGCGGATGGATGTTCGGGCAGGTGCCAAGTCGCGCCGGCGTCGACGCTCCCCGACAAGTCCGGAGGGAAGCGGCCCAGCCTGCTCCCGGACACGACGGCAACAACGCAGACCAAGGTTTCGGCAACAACCACAACGCAGCGAAGGCTGTCGACAAAGGCCCCCATCAGACACTGCGGAAACAGGCTGAGACCAGGCCCAAAACAAGCTGCGGGGGCCCTTCGACGTGTCACGATCCTCGCAAGCTCGGACGCAACACGCTCAGGGACCGGCTGTCGTCAAGGCCATGGACAACCTGCGGCGGCCCTCATTCCTCGGACGCGGCCGGCTCAACCAACATCAGTCGGCGACGAGGACGACGGAGAGGTGGCGCGGGCCGTGGACGCCCTCGACGCGGCTCAACTCGATGTCGCTCGTCGCGGAACCGCCGCTCAGCCAGGTGACGGGGCGACGCTCGCGGAGGCCCGGGGCGAGGCGGGCGATGCCTTCGGGCACGTCGCTGACCACCTGGTACTCGTGCACGACGCAGATGTGACGGTCCGGCAGTAGCGTCAGGGCGCGGCGGCCCTGGCCCTCACCGTGGTCGAGGGCGATCGTCCCCGAATCCGCCATGCCGACCGCCGCCGTCGTCACCACCGCGTCGATGGCGTTCAGCTCGGCGTGCGTCAACTGCGGGTCGTCGGAATGCAGCGTGAAGCCGGCCTCGCTCAGCGCCGTGACCCACGGCTCGGGGAAGCCCGCGGGCACGACGATGCTCTTGGTGTCCAGCGCCTGCAGGGCCTCGACGATCGTATCCGCCGCCCGGTCAGGGGCGCAGCGGCGCACGGCCGCCTTGTAGTCCTCGACCTTCTCGACGAAGTCTGCGATCACGTCCTCGGTGCCCAACGGGCGGCCGTAGGCCCAGTCGACGGGCACGTCGACCACCGGATCGGGCTCGGTGACATCCTTGGTGGCCCGGCGGATGCGGTGCAGCACCTCTTCGCGTGCGCTCACTTCGCGCCTCCTTCGTGTTCGTCCTTCCACCACTGGCGGAAGGTCTGCGTGGGTGGGGCCTCGACGTCGCGGGCCTGCAGCCAGCGTGAGGCCAGGGGGATGGGCATGGGGCCGAGTGACTTGCCGCGGAGGACCCGGCCGGCGAATCGCGTCCCGAGTTGGACCGACGCCAGGTTGCGGCCGTCCTTCATGACCCAGCCGGCGCCCTTCATCAGGAGTTGTTCGCCGGTGGGGTGCTTCGCCGTCTTGTGCTCGACGGCTTTGTGGCGCAGGTGCACCAGGATGTCGGTGAACGGGATCCGCACGGGGCAGACATCGTTGCAGGCGCCGCACAGCGTCGACGCGAACGGCAGCGCACGGGTGTTCGCGTCCCCCATGCCGCGCAACTGCGGGCCGAGGATGGCGCCGATGGGGCCTGGGTACGGCGACCCGTAGGCGTGCCCGCCCACCCGCTCGTACACGGGGCAGATGTTGAGGCAGGCGGAGCAGCGGATGCAGCGCAGCGCCGCGCGCCCGTCGGGATCGGCGAGAACGTTGGTGCGGCCATTGTCGAGCAGCACCACGTGGAGGTCCTGCGGCCCGTCGCCCGGCGTCACGCCCGTCCACATCGAGGTGTACGGGTTCATGCGCTCGCCAGTGGAGGAGCGGGGCAGCAGCTTGAGGAACACCTCGAGGTCCTCCAAGGTCGGCAGCACCTTCTCGATGCCGACGACGGAGACCAGCGTCTCGGGGAGGGTCAGGCACATGCGGCCGTTGCCCTCGGATTCGACGATGACCAGCGTGCCGGTGTCGGCGACGATGAAGTTGCCGCCGGAGACTGCCATCTTCGAGCGCAGGAACTTCTCGCGCAGGTGCAGGCGGGCGGCCTCGGCGAGTTCTGACGGTTCGTCGGAGATCGGCTCGGGTGCCGGGCGACCGTAGCGGCCCATCTCCTCCTTGAAGATCTCGCGCACCTCCGAGCGGTTGCGGTGGATCGCGGGCACCAGGATGTGGCTCGGCAGATCATGGCCCAGCTGGACGATGAGTTCGGCGAGGTCGGTCTCCCACGCGGCGATGCCCTCGGCTTCGAGGTACTCGTTGAGGTCGATCTCCTGGGTCACCATCGACTTGATCTTGACCACCTCGTCGACGCCCTTCGCCTTGGCGATGTCCGCGACGATGCGGTTGGCATCGGCCGCGTCGCGGGCCCAGTGCACGGTGACGCCGGCCGCGGTCATGGCCTCCTCGGCCTGCAGGAGGTACTGCTCGAGGTGGCGGGCCACCCGGTCCTTGATCTGGGCGGCTGCGGTGCGCAGTTCCTCCCATTCGGGCACCTCGGAGGCTCGCACGACGCGCTTGGCGCGGATGGTCGTCGTCGCGTGGGTGAGGTTCTTGCGTTGCTCGGCGTCCTGCAGGCTGGCCTTCGCTGCCCGTGGGAACTCGGGGATGCCGAGCCACGAACCGGGCTCAGGGGTGCGGCGGTTCATCGTGCGTCCTCCTCGGTGGCGGCCAGGATCTCGGCCAGGTGGATGGTCTTGACGCCGGAACGGCCGCGGTGCAGCACGCCTCCGATGTTCATCAAGCAGGCATGGTCGCCGGCGACGAGGTACTCGGCACCGGTGGTGCGGACATGGCGGGCCTTGTCGGAGGCCATCGCGATCGAGACGTCGGGGTTCTTCACGGAGAAGGTGCCCCCGAAGCCGCAGCACTCCTCGGCCTTCGGCAGATCGATCAGGTCGATGCCGCGCACCTCCCTCAACAGGCGCAGGGGCCGGTCACCCACCTTGGCGATGCGCACCGAGTGGCAGGGGGGGTGGTAGGTGACGCGGTGGGGGAAGTAGGCGCCCACGTCGGTGACGCCGAGCACATCGACGAGGAACTCGCTCAGCTCGTAGGTGCGGGACGCGGCCGCCGTTGCGTCCCGCTCCAAGCCCGCGTCGCCGGCGTGGCGAGCCAGCATGGGGTGCTGCTCCCGCACCGAGCCGACACAGGAACCCGAGGGGGCGACGATGTAGTCGTAGTCCTCGAACGAACGCACGTAGTTGCGCACGGTGGGAACCGCCTCGTCCCAGTAGCCGGTGTTGGTCATGATCTGGCCGCAGCAGGTCTGGCGTTCCGGGTAGGAGACGCGGCAGCCGAGGCGCTCCAGGAGCTTGACGGTGGCGATGGGCACAGACGGCTTCATCGTGTCGGTGATGCACGTGGCGAACAACGCGACGTGGGGGCTGGCATTCATGGCAGTGGCCTTTCGGTTCAGGGGAGCAGCCAGGAGAGGACGGGGGTGGACATGAGCCCGGACAGCAGGCACAGCAGGGCGAGCAGGACGAAGCTCCAGCCGATGATTCGACGCAGGATCGTGGACTCGGCGCCAGCGATGCCGATGGCGGTGGCGGCGATCGTCAGCGACTGCGGCGAGATCATCTTGCCCACCACGCCGCCGGCGGCATTGGAGCCGACGAGCAGGGCCCGCATCGACTCGGTGCCGAGGTGCGAGCCGGGGCCGATCTCGGCACCCACACCGGATTGCAGGCTCGAGAAGAGGATGTTGGCGGAGGTGTCCGAGCCGGTCACGTAGGTGCCGATCCAGCCGAGGATGGGCGCCAGGAACGGGTAGAGGGCACCGGCGCCGGCGAAGAAGAGCCCGAGGGCGAGCGTCTGGCCCGAGTCGCCCATCACGTAGGCGAGCGCCACGACGGAACCGATGGTGATCATCGCGAACCGCAGCTTCTTGGCGTTGGTCCACAGCACCCCGAAGATCTCGGGGAGGCTCATGCGGTAGATCAGACCGGTGGCGATGGCCACGAGGGCGAGCAGGATGCCGGGGGTGGAGGCCCAGGCGAAGGTGTAGACCTGGTGGGCTGCGGGGTTTCCCGAAACGTCGAGGAGGTCTCCCAGCCCCGGCCAGCGGAAGCTCACGTCCGTACCGCCCAGCGCTGCCTTGACCGGTGGCAGTGCGGCGATGCCGAACACCGCGATGACCAGGAGGTAGGGGACCAGCGCCATGCCGATGCGGCGTCCCGTGAGCTGCGTCTCGGTGGCGACGGGTGTGGGCTCGGGCTGCTCGCCCTCCAGCGCCGGGGCGATCCTGGTGCCGATGCGGTCGACGGCCTCGGCGCCGCCCGACGGGTGCCAGAGCTTGAGGAATCCGATGGCCACGGCCACGCTGATGACTGCCGCGAAGACCTCGGTGAGGTTGTACAGGGGGGTGGCCGAGACGATCCACTTGACCACGCCGAAGGTGAGGCCCACCACCAGGCCGAAGGGCCAGCACTCCTTGAGGCCCTTCCTGCCGTCCATCACTGCCAGCAGCAGGAACGGCACCACCAGACACATGAGCGCCGTCATCCGGCCGGTGATGGGGGAGATGGCCAGCACGTCGTCGAAGCCGCCGGTCTTGGCGGCCATCAGGACGGGGAGGCCGACGGCGCCGAAGGCCACCGGAACGGTGTTGGCCAGCAGCGCCACCAGGGCGGAACGCAGCGGCGCGAAGCCGATGGCGATCAGCATGGCCGCGGTGATGGCAACGGGCGCGCCGAAGCCGGCGAGGGCCTCGAGGAGGCCGCCGAAGCAGAAGGCGATGAGCAGCCCCAACACCCGGGGATCCTCCGAGATGAGGAAGAACGTGCGGCGCAGGTCGTCGAACCGCCCGGAGGCGACGGTGACCTCGTACATCCAGATGGCTGTGAGCAGGATCCAGATGATGGGGAAGATGCCGTAGACGAAGCCGTGGGCGCTGGTGGCCAGCGCCGTCAGGACCGGCATCCCGAAGGCTGTCACGGCGACCAGCACTGCGAGCAGCCACGAGAACGGCCCGGCGAGGTGGGCCTTCCACCGCAGGCCGCCGAGGGTGACGAGCATCGCGATCACGGGGAGTGCGGCCACGAGCGCCGAGAGCCACTGGGCGCCCAGCGGGTTCGTGTCTGGTTGGAAGATCTCCAAGAGCATGTGTGAACTCCGTCGTTCATATGGTCAGACCATTAGGTTTCGTCTGACCATAAACCCCGTCGAGTCGCCTGTCAACCTCTTCCGGATAAGTCACAATGGGGAGCTATGACGACAGGCGGCTTCGAGGCGGCGCTCGACTATCTGACCAGCGAGATCCTCTCCAGGCGCCTCGCTGCCGGTGACAGGCTGCCCAACGAACGCGAACTTGCCAGCCAGCTCGGGGCCAGCCGCAGCGCCGTCCGTGAGGCCATCAAGGTGCTGCAGACCCAGGGCGTGTTGAGCTCGGCCACGGGCCGGGCCGGCGGCACCACGGTCGGCACGGGGCAGGGCGTCGCCTTCGGCCGGATGCTGAAACTGCACGTGGCACTGGAGGCCGTGTCCTTCGCGGAGATCACCGAGACGCGTGTGGTGTTGGAGCGCGCGGCAGCGCTGGCGGCCGTCGGCCAGCCCCTGAGGGAGGTGCGCCGGCTTGCGGAGAAGATGGTCGACGTCAGGGAGCCGGTCGAGTTCAACGATCTGGACACCGCGTTCCACGTCGCCATCGCAGCGGCCGGGGAGAACCGGCTCATCCGTGACATGACCATTGCGATCCGTGAGGCCGTGGCTGAGCGCATCCTGACCGCGGAGGAGCGGCTGGCCCAGTGGGAGGAGCTACGCGCCAGGTTGGTTGAGGAGCACGTGCAGATCGTCGACGCACTTGAAGCCGGCGATGGAGAACTCGCCGCCCGACTGAGCGAGGAGCACGTGCGCAACGCGCTCGCCGCGCTCACCTAGCCGGCAGGGCGTGCGCCGCGCTAGAGGACCTGTTCCAGGAGGCCGGTGTCCACGTCGTAGATGAACCCACCGACCTCGGCGTGGCCCTTGATCAGCGGGTGGTTGCTGATCATGTCGACGTCGGCGCGCAGGCGGGCTGCCTGGTCGGGGCTGGAGCCGAACGAGATCCACGACGTGTCCGTGCCCGTCTTGGCTGTGATCACCCGGCGCAGGTCCTCGTCGGTGCCCGAGGCCATGGCGCACCGGGTGTGGGGGATCACCATGATGCGGTTGACCTGCAGCAACTGCACGCTGAGCACGCAGCCGTTGAGGACGGAGGTGGTGACCCGGCCACCCGGTGAGCGCAGGATCTTCGCGTCGCCGATGTGGAGGCCCACCATGCCCAGGGGCTCGATGCGGGAATCCATGCACGTCACGATGCACACTCCCGCCTGGGCGATGCCGTCGAAGTAGCCATCCGAGAAATCGGCGGCGTAATCCTTGTTGGCTTGGAGCAGGTCGTCGAAGTCGTTCATGCGGAGTGGGCTCCCTTCCTCCTGCGGAATGCTACTCCGCGAAGAGGGCTCCGTCGTCAACGGCAGAACCTGTCTCACCGGAGTCGCGGCCGGCGATCATCAGGACGGGCTGCGTCAGCGGGGTACCGGACCCGTCGCGGCGCCCGTGCTCCTTCGGCAGGTCCACTGGGGAGCCGCTGGCAGCGGCGGCCACCACGGGGCGCGGCCCGATCGCGGCGATGAGGAGCGTGTCCTCGCCCTTCAGGAAGCGGTGCGCACGCACGCCGCCCGTCGCGCGACCCTTGGCCGGGAACTCGCTGAGCGGGGTGACCTTGGCCAGCCCCGTCTCGGTACCGGGCAGCGAGTCGGACGAGCCGGAGATCGTGACCACGTCGTCGCTGTCGGGATCGACCACGCCGAACCAGACCACCTGGGCCTTGGCCGTGAGCTTGACGCCCGCCATGCCGGCGCCGGTGCGGCCCTGCGGGCGGACGGCGGACGCGGGGAAGTGCAGCAGTTGCGCGTCGCTGGTGATGAACCCGAGGTGTTTCGACTCGTCGAGCAGTTCGACGGCACCCACCACCTCGTCGCCGTCCTTCAGCGCGATGACCTCCCAGCTGTCTCGCACGAGGAACTCCGGCTTGACGCGCTTGACGACCCCTTGGGCCGTGCCGATCGCCAAGCCTGGCGAATCCGGGTTGAACGTGGTCAGACCCAGCGGCTTCTCGCCCTGTTCCAGCGGCCACAGTTCGTGGGCGAGGCTCCCGCCCTGGAGGCTGGCGGCCGTCGCGGTGAGCGGGACCGTCGGCAGTTCGATGGCCCGGCAACGGATCACGCGGCCATGGTTGGTGAGCACCCCGAACTCGCCCTGTGCGGTGGTGCGCACGCGGGCGACGACCACGTCGTGCGCAGCGCGCCCCTCGGTGGGGAGGGGGCCGATCTCGTCGGTGCGGGCCACGAGCCCGGAGCCGCTCAGCAGTACCCAACACGGGTCGTCCGGCACCTCGAGCGGTGCGGCGGTGGCCTTGGCGGGGGCGCCGGAGGAGGCCAGCAGGATGGTACGGCGCGGAGTGCCGAACTCCTTGGCGACGGCGGCCAGTTCGGTGCCGACGAGGCGGCGCAGGACGGCCGGGTCGTCGATGATCTCGCGCAGGGCGTCGATGGTGGTGCCGAGTTCGTCGGCCTCCTTCTCCAGCTCGATGGTGGAGAACTTGGTGAGGCGGCGAAGCTGCATGTCGAGGATGTAGTTGGCCTGCACCTCGTCGAGGTCGAAGGCGCCCATGAGGCGCTCGCGGGCCTGGGCCGCGTCATCGGAGGAGCGGATGATCGCGATCACGTCGTCGATGTCGGCGATGGCGATGATCAGGCCGCGCACGAGGTGGAGGCGTTCCTCGGCCTTGTCGAGGCGGTGCTGGCTGCGGCGCAACGTGACCTCGAGGCGGTGGTCGAGGTAGACCTCGAGCATCTCCTTGAGCGTCATGGTGCGCGGCTGGCCGTCGACCAGGGCGACGGCGTTGATGGCGAAGGTGTCCTCGAGCTTGGTGGCGCGGAACAACTGCTCGAGCAGCGCATCCGGGTTGATGCCGTTCTTGACCTCGATGACCAGGCGCATGCCGTGTTGCAGGTCCGTGAGGTCCTTGACGTCGGCGATGCCGGTGAGCTTCTTGTCCTGGACGCCCTTCTTGATCTGCTCGATGATCCGCTCAGGGCCCACCATGTACGGCAGTTCGGTCACGACGATGCCCATGCGGCGGGGGCTTACCTTCTCGATGCGCGTGGTCGCGCGGATCTTGAAGGAGCCGCGGCCGGTGGCGTAGGCGTCGCGGATGCCGTCGAGGCCGACGATCTTGCCACCGGTGGGGAAGTCCGGGCCAGGGATGTGGCGCATGAGCTCGTCGAGTTCGATGTCGGGGTTGCGCAGGAGCTGCTGCAGGCCTGCGACGACCTCCACGAGGTTGTGTGGGGCGATGTTGGTGGCCATGCCGACGGCGATGCCGGCGGCGCCGTTGACCAGGAGGTTGGGGAACGCGGCCGGCAGGACGACCGGCTCGGTCTCCTTGCCGTCATAGTTGGGCTTGAAATCGACGGTGTTCTCGTCGATGCCGCGCGTCATGGCCAGCGCGGGCTCGGCCATGCGGCACTCGGTGTAACGCATGGCGGCCGGGCCGGCATCGAGCGAGCCGAAGTTGCCGTGCCCGTCGATCAACGGGAGGCGCACAGCCCAGGGTTGGCCCAAGCGCACCAGTGCGTCGTAGATGGCGGTGTCGCCGTGCGGGTGGAGCAGGCCCATCACCTGGCCGACGACGCGGGCGCACTTGACGTGGCCGACGTTGGGGCGCACCCCCATGCGGTCCATGGAGTACAGGATGCGGCGTTGGACCGGCTTCAAGCCGTCACGCGCATCAGGCAGGGCCCTGGAGTAGATGACTGAGTACGCGTATTCCAGGAAGCTGGTCTCCATCTCCTGGGTGACGTCGACGTCGAGGATGTGTTCCTCTTCGGTGAGTTCGTCGTCGATCGTCCGCTTGACCATCTGGCGCGCTCCTTCTCAGCTCTACAGCAACCTGGCGAGCTTATCGCCCAAACCGTCGCCATCGGGTGCACGCACCTCCGGCGCCGTGTCGGGTTCCCACCGCTCCTCGCTCTGCGGGACCTCCATCGGGAGGCCGTGGGCCAGCGCGTGCTCACCTGGGGTGAGCTGGCGGATGGCGCGGAGACGGACGTGTGCTGGCTGCAGGCTGGCGAACTCGGCGTACAGGTCGGGATCGTGCTGGCCGTCGTCGCCGACGAGCAGCCACTTGACGTTGGGCAGGTCCCGGGCGAGTTCGCGCAGGCAGCGGCGCTTGTGCTCCTGCCCGCTGCGGAACCAGCCGGTGTTGGTGGGGCCCCAGTCGGTCAGCAGCATCGCGCCCTGGGGGATGCCGTGGCGGGCGGTGAAGCGCTGGATCATCGGGAACGTGTTCCACGCGCCGGTGGAGATGAAGATGATGGGTGCGCCGGGGTGCTCGGCGAGCAGGCGCTGGTAGAGCCGTGCCATGCCGGGGACAGCCTGCCTGGCCTGCTCGGTGAGGATGAAGGAGTTCCAGGCCGCCAGCATGGGGCGGGGGAGCGACGTGCTGAGGATGGTGTCGTCGATGTCGCTGACGATGCCGAAGTCCACGTCGTCGCCGATCACCTGGATACTGGCCAGCGCGGAGGCGCCGCCGTCGCCCTCCAACGTGACCGCGTGCCAGCCAGGTGCCAGGCCCGGGTTGCGCACGCGAACATCGATGTAGCCGCCCCGATCGGCCTGGACTGGGATCCGGACGTCGCCGATCACGACGGTGACGCCGGCCTTGGCCTTGGCGGCGTTCATGAAGTTGCGCCACCCGCGGCGGTAGATCAGCGCTGAGGCGGCCTGGACGATGCCGAGGTCGTTGGACGGCCGCAGCACGATGCGAGCCAGGATCCGCAACTGCTCGCTGGTGCCGTAGCCGGTGTACGCGATGATCGACTCCTGCCAGCCGCGGCGGATGAGCCACCTGTTCAACAGCGAGTTGAAGCGGTCTTCGATGCGGGCGGCGATGAAGGGTCGAGAGGCCATGGGAACAAACTTATCCGGCCCCGTGCCACAATGGCCGGGTGATCGCCGAGAACCAGACCCTCCCCACCGAACTCATCGACGAGATCGCCGAATGCGGCTTCTATCCCAGCCTCGTCGCGGAGACCGTCCTGATGGGGTTGGGTGGTCGCCCGGTCATCGACTACCTGGTCCAGCACGAGGCAACGTTCGCCGGCCGCGAGCTGCACCGGCACATGACGGTGCTGGTACTGACCGAAGCCCAGCTGCAGATCTGCCACATCGACGAGGCGGAGAGCAACCGCGCCGAGGCGCTGGCCACCTCGGAGGTCGTCGCGCTGCGCGCCATCGACTCCGTGGTGGTCACCCGGGCCATGGCGGATCCCGAGAAGCGCTCCGGCCTGCACGAGGCGTGGCTGACCATCGTGTGGGGCGCGGCGCGCCGCCTGGACCTCGGCCCCGCGGCCTGCGAGGACCCCGCCTGCGAGGCGGACCACGGCTACACCGGTGTGGTGCAGCCCGACGACATCACGGTGCGGATGAGCCCCGCCGCAGACGGCGACAACGCCCGTCGCCTCGTCGAGTTCGGTGCGAAGCTGCAGCAGGTGATCCGTTGATGATGCACTTCATCGACCCGCGCTACTCGAGCACCGCACTGTCGAACCTGTTGCCCAGCGTGGTCGCTCGGCTGGACGGCGAGCCCCCGGTCATCGAACTGCCCGAGGCGAAGCAGTATGTGGTGCTGTTGGTCGACGGCCTGGGCTTCCACCAACTCAAGCAGTACCGAGACCACGCCGAGACCATGGCAGACCTCCTCGACAGGGCGCAGCGGCTCACCTGCTCGGTGCCGTCGACCACCTCCACCTCGCTGACGTCGCTCGGTTGCGGAGCGACGCCCGGCGAGCACGGCGTCATGGGCTACAGCTTCTACGAGCCCACGGTCGGGCGGGTCATCAACTCGCTCAGCTGGGAGGGCGGGCCAGAGGACATCGCCGGGTTCTCCCAGACGCCGACGGTGTTCCAGCGGCTCGAGTCACAGGGGCGCCCGAGTGCGGCCGTCACGCTCGGGCGGTTCGCGGGCAGCGCGCTCACCCGGGTTGCCTTCTCGGGCACCAGGCTCTTCCCCGTGCTCAACGAGGGCGACCTCGACGAGGTCACGGGCCTGGTCACCGACGCGCTCGGCCAGGCCGAGGTGGTCTACCTCTACGAGCGGATGCTCGACGCCGACGGCCACGCGTACGGCGCGGGTAGCTGGCAGTGGCTCGAACGCATCGCCATGATCGACGACTACGTCGCGCACCTCATCGATGGGCTGCCGCCGTCGGTGTGCCTGCTGGTGACCGGCGACCACGGCATGATCAACATCCCGGACGACGAGCGGGTCATGGTCGAGGACGAACCCCGGCTGGCCGGCTACTCGCACCTGGGCGGCGAGCCCCGCTTCCGGCACGTCTATGGCGACGACGCCCGCTCCCTGGCCTGGGCCTGGGAGTCGGTGTTCGGCGAGCGCGCCCACGTCCTGCGCCGCGAGGAGGCCATCGAGGCAGGGTGGTTCGGGCCGGTGGTCTCCGACCTCACTGCGGCACGGATCGGCGACGTCGTGGCCGCCATGACCGGCACCTGGGCCGCGATGACCTATGCGACGCCCGGCGAGTTCTCCCTCGTCGGCATGCACGGCTCGCTCACCGCCGCCGAGATGGAGGTCCCGCTGCTGGTCCACGGTGGCGGCCGATGAGCCTCAGCGTCGCGATCCTGATCGACGACTTCTTCCCCAACTCGGGAGGCATCGGCCGATCGGTCCAGACGCAGTTGGAGGAACTGTCCCGGATGGGCCATGAGGTCACCCTCATCGCCCCCGACCGGCACCTCCAGCGCCCGGCGGGCGTGCGCACCATCGCCTGCCCCGCCATCTACAAGGAGGGCCTGCCCGCGCACCTGTGCGTGCTGCATCCCACCGAGCGGCGCGCGCGGCTGATCTCCAAGCAGGCCCGCTTCGACGTCGTGCATTCGCAGACCGAGCGTGGCGCCCTCGTGCTGGCTGCCCGCATCGCCCGGCTGCAGGGCATCCCGCACGTGCACACGTTCCACACCAACATCGCCGGCACCCACAGCACGCTGCCGTTCGCTGCTGCCTGGGGCTCGCTCGGCTACGAAGTGCTCGTGACGCGCGCCCTCGGGCTGGGCTCGAAGCGCCCGCCGCGCTTCGCGTCGTCGTTCCCGCCCAAGACGGCGGAGCCGGACAACAACAACTTCTTCTCCCGCATGGACTGGCGCTCGCTCGGCTGGATCGCCGCCCACGCCGACGCAGTGACCAGCCCGGCCGCGTACATGCTGGAGAACATCGAAGCCGCCGTCGCCCAGCCCATCGGCGGCGCCGTCATCCCCAACGCCTCGGCCGTGACCATCGTCGACGGCGCGGCCCAGCGCCGCGAGGAACGCCACGGCATCCGCTTCCTGAGCATCGGCAGACTGGCCAAGGAGAAGCGCCTCGACGTCATCATCAGGGCCTTCAACCGCGCCCGCATCCCCGACGCCGAACTGGTCATCGTGGGCGACGGGGACCAGCGCGAACGGCTGGAGGCCCTCGCCGGGCCAGGCGTTCGGTTCCTGGGCGGGCTGTCCGACCGCGCTGCCGTCGCCGAGCAGTACCTTGAGGCGGACGCGCTGGTGCTCGGCTCCTACCGCTTCGACGTGCAGCCCATGGTCATCCTCGAGGCAGGTGCGGCCAAGCTGCCCGTGCTCTACTGCGACGACCGGCTCACCGCTGGCCTCAGCGGCCAGACTTCCCAGCTCGTGGCGCCTGACATGCAGTCGCTGGCGCGCGGCATGCAGAAGCTCGCCGAGCCCGGCCGGCTCGCCGAGCTCAGGGCCGGCTACGAGAGGGTGGACGTGCGGCTGGACCCCGAGGACATGGCCGCGGCGTACGTGAAGGTCTATGAGAAGGCGAGGAGGCTCCCCGAGCGACATGGCTGAGTTGGTGTTCCACAGCGGCCCCATGGACTGCGGCAAGTCGACCATGGCCCTGCAGCTCGAGCACGTGCATTCGACACACGGGCGGCGCGGGCGGGTGTTCAGCTCGCAGGACCGAGCGGGAGAGGGAGTGATCACCTCACGCCTGGGTCTCACGGCCAAGGCCATCGAGGCGCCCCCGGGGTTCGACTTCTGGCGCTACATCATCGGCGAGCTCACCAGTGGCCGCATCGTCGACTACCTGGTGTGCGACGAGGCCCAGTTCTACACGCCAGAGCAGATCGACCAGCTTGCCCGCATCGTCGACGAACTGCAGATCGACGTCTATGCCTTCGGCATCCTCGCGGACTTCCGCACCGAGTTGTTCCCAGGCTCGAAGCGGCTCGTGGAGCTGGCCGACCGGATGGAGATGCTCTCGCTCGGCCCGCTGTGCTGGTGCGGCGCGCGGGGCACCCACAATGCGCGCACCGTCGACGGGCTGATGGTCACGGAAGGCTCACAGGTCGTCGTCGGGGACACCGCCAGCGGGGGAGAGGTGCGCTACGAGGTGCTGTGTCGCATGCACCACCGCCGGCGCATGACGGCGACGCGGGCCAAGGCCACGTTGTCGCCTGACCCGCTGCCCTTCGACGAGGGCTGAACCTCAGGGCTTCGCCGGCCCACCGAACATGATCTCGTCCCAGCTGGGCACCTTCGCGCGGCGGCGGCGCTTGGTGGGCTTTGGTGCCTCCTCGGCCTCCACCAGGGGGTCCTGCTGGGGCTCGGCGACCTCCTCGGTCACCGGCTCGTCCTCGATGACGGTGGTGGCCTCCTCGTCCGTGGCGTCCTCGGCGGGCGCAGCCTCCCCGTCGGGCGCGTCCTCGACGGCGGGTTCGGCCTCGCCGTCGGCAGCCGGTGCCTCGCCGGAGGACGGTAGGTCCTCGGCCGGTTCCATGATGCCGGTGTAGATCCGCACCGAATCCTCGCTGATGCCGCTCAACATGTCGTAGAGGCTGTCCAGTTCGGAGGTGTCCTCGTTGGACTCGTGCATGAGCTCGGAGGCGGGCACGTCGTCACCCGGGTGTGACTCCGGCTGCTGCGTGGCACGCACCAGCGCCAACTCGTCGTGCAGGTCGACGGTGTTCTCGTCCTCGGGGGCGGCACCCAACTGCTCCTCGCCGATCATCCAGCGGGCATCGGGGTTGTGGGCCACCGAGAACCGGCCCTTGGGGTCGAAGATGAACTCGGCGGTGCGCTCTTCGGCGGCCACGTCGACGGGGAGGTGCGCCACCACGCGCCACTTCAGGTCCGACTGGCGCCAGGCATCCCACCGGATGTCATCGGCGTCGATGCTGCGGGAGCGGAGCCGGGCGGAGATCAGTTCGCCGAGCCTACGGTGGGTGCCGGCCTCGCCGCGGCGGCGGATGGTCGCAGCCTGTGCCTGCTGCGCCATGTGCTCACGCTCGGCCAACACGGGGCCCGCGAAAGCGTCGATGTGCTCGGCGGACATGCCGCTCTCGGCCACCAGGTCGGCGACGGATGCGCCCGTGCGGATTCGGGCCTGGATCTCCCGTGGGGTCAGGGACTCGTCCATTGGACTCCTCGTGCGGCTGGCTACTGTGTGGGCCAACTTACCAGCGTGCGCGCGCCTACCGCGAGAGGCCGCTCCGCAGGCGGAGGACATTGGGGTGGACAATCAACCGCCGCCCCGGTATCTATGCCAGCACCTTATGTGATACACATAGCGCGATCGTGGCAACGAAAGGAACCAACGGATGGCAACGGACTACGACGCTCCCCGCAAGACCGACGAGGAGATGAGCGAGGATTCGCTCGAGGAACTGAAGTCCCGTCGGGCCGACCAGAACTCTGGGAAGGTCGACGAGGACGAGGTCGAGGCTGCCGAGACGTTCGAACTGCCCGGAGCGGACCTCTCGCACGAGGAACTGACCGTGCGGGTCCTCCCCAGGCAGTCGAACGAATTCACCTGTGCGTCCTGCTTCCTCGTGAAGGCGCGCGCCCAGTTGGCCGAGGAGAAGAACGGACAGTTCTACTGCGTGGACTGCGTCTGACTCAGGTCAGCTTGCTGCGGAGCTTGCCCGGGCCGGCATGGTTGTAGTTGGCCATCCAGCGCTGGTGCACGACCCGGTTCATCACCAGTTGTGCCATGCCGACGCCCAGGCCGCTCGCGCCTGCCCAGATGAGGGCCTTGGTCAGCGGAACCTCGGGATCATTCGGGTCCGGGGGAATGTCGCCAGTGGTGGCCTCCCACACCTTGGTGACGAGCTTCTGGGTCACGATCGTGGTGACGGCGCCCGCCACTCCCGCGTAGACCTTCCACATGATCTTCTCGGTCATTGCCATTGGGGGCTTCCTTTCGCTGGGACCAGATCACTGCCCATTATGCCCTCGCGTTAAGGTGACCAAGTGACCTATTCGGAACGTCTGCACATCCCCGTGTGGTGGATCGTGCTCGCCATCTTTTTCGTCGCCAGCGTGGGCGTCGCGGTGATCGCGTACCTGGAACTCTGGCTCGCCATCACCGTCATCGTGCTGACCCTCGTCGGGGTCGCGGTGGGGCTGTTCGCCTACAGTCGCACCCAACTTCGCGTCGACGTCGACGCGTTCACCGCTGGGCGCTACCGCCTCGAGCACGAGTACCTCGGCGCGGTGAGCGCCTATGAGGGCGAGGCCGCACGAGAGGTGCTCGGCCCCAAGGCCGACCATGATGCGTTCCTCTTCACGCGCCCCTACATCAGCGGCCTGGTCCGCATCGACGTCGAGGACGACGCGGATCCGCACTCCTGCTGGCTGGTCAGCACCCGCCGCCCACACGAACTGGCCGCCGCCCTCGCCAAGGAGCCCGTCGCGTGAACATCCCCACCGTCGCCGCCGAGGGCAGCCTGCCCACCTACGCCCATCCCGGTGACGCCGGGGCGGACCTGCGGGCCACGGAGGACGTCGTGCTCGAGCCGGGGGAGCGCCGGCTCGTCGGCACCGGGGTCGCCCTCGCGCTGCCCGACGGCTACGTCGGGCTCGTCACGCCCCGTTCCGGCCTCGCCGCACGGGCGGGGCTCAGCATCGTCAACGCCCCCGGCGTGATCGACTCCGGCTACCGCGGCGAGATCAAGGTATGCCTGGTCAACCTGGACCCGCGCGAGACGGTGCGGCTGAGCGCGGGGGACCGCATCGCGCAGTTGCTCGTCATGCCGTTCGCCACCGCGTCGTTCATCGAGGTGGACACGCTCGATGAGACTGTCCGCGGTGATGGTGGGTATGGTTCAACTGGTGGGTTCACCAACCACTGAGACCAGAAGGATGTTCCTGTGATTTTCGGACGCAAGAAGCGCGCCGCCACCGAGGCCGAGGAGGCCGTCGTCGACACTGTCGACGAGGTGGAGGCCGAGGAGGCGGAGGCGGCCGATGAGCCGTCATCGATCGAGGAGCAGGCGGCCCTGTGGGACGCGGACTTCGACCGCGACTGGGGCCCCTTCGACATCGACGAGGTGGAACTCGAGGCCGATGCCGACGAGGTCAAGCGCCTCGACCTGGGCACCCTCGTGCTCACCCCCTTCGAGGGCATGACCCTGCAGTTGCAGGTCAACAAGGAGACGAACAAGGTCCAGTCGCTGCTGGTCGGCGACGGCCAGTCCGCGCTGGAGGTCGGCGTGTTCGCCGGCCCCGCCAAGTCGTCGATGGTCGACGAGATCCGCTCGGAGATCATTCGCGTGACGCAGCAGCAGAAGGGCCGCATCGAACTGGTGCAGGGCCCCTTCGGCGCCGAGGTGCGCCGCGCGCTGCCCGTGACCGACCCCAACGGCAACCCAGCGATGCACGTGTCCCGCACGTGGCTCGTCGGCGGGCCGGGCTGGGTGCTGCGGGGCGTGCTGCTCGGCAAGGCCACCTTCGAGCCCACCAACAAGGAAGCGCAGCTCGCCCTCGAGGAGTTCTTCAGCAACCTGGTGGTGCGCCGCGGCACCGAGCCTGCGGCCCCCGGCAGCCTCCTGCCCATGACTGTGCCGCAGCAGACCCAGGGGGAGGGCTGACGCATGCCCGGAGGGTCGCTCGTAGAGCGGCTGCGACGGTGGCTCACGCCCATCGAGGAACTTGAGGCGACTGAGCTTCGCCAGCGTGCCGAGGACGCCGGCGCGGAATCCGTCGCTGCCGCCGCACCCCGCAGCAAGGTCACGCTACGTGGCGAGATCACGTCCATCACCTCGGACGCCAAGAACGGCTGGCTCGAAGCCGAGGTCCACGACGGCTCGGGCGCGGTGCGCCTGGTCTGGATGGGCCGCAGCCGACTCGAGTGCCTGATGCCCGGCCGACACATCCGCGTGACCGGCCGCCTCGCCGAGGAGGACGGCAAGCCCGTGATCTTCAACCCCGACTTCGAGGTGCTGCCCTCCTAGGGCTACTCGTCGTCGGCCCCCTCCTCGTCGGCGCCCTCCTCCGCCTCCGGGTCAAACAGTTCGGCCAGGTCTGGCTCGGAATCCTGGGTCACCAGGAACAACAACTCGTCGAGCGCCTCGAACGCGCGGTCGCGCTCTGGCGGCAACGGGGCGCCGTCGCGGATGATTGCCACCACCACCACGTCGCCGGGCAGTTCGATGTCGCGGATGCGGCGCCCGATGAAGCGGGACCCGGGCGGCAGGCGCACCTCTGACAGGTGGGTTGTCGACTTGGTGAACGTGAGGAGGCGCACCAGGTCGCCGGTCGAGACGGCCTCCTCCACCAGCGCCGACATCAGCCGTGGCGTCGAGACGGACACGTCGACGCCCCACTGGTCGTCGAACATCCACTCGTTGCCAGGATGGTTCACGCGGCCGACGGTGCGGGGCACGCCGAACTCGGTCTTCGCGAGCAGGGAGTGCACGAGGTTGGCCTTGTCGTCGCCGGTGGCGGCGATGGCGACGTCGTAGCGGTCGAGTTCGGCCTCCTCCAAGGAGCTCAACTCGCAGGCGTCCGCCTCGAGCCACACCGCGCCGGGCACGGCGTCGGGCTTGATGGCGGCGCGGTCATTCTCGATGAGCAGGATCTCGTGGCCGTTGGCGATCAGTTCACGGGCGATGGAGCGGCCCACATTGCCGGCTCCCGCGATGGCGACGCGCATGGGGGTGCCTCCTAGTTCCGGGCCGGGGGCGCGGCGAACAGGGTTTCGAGGAAATCGATGTGATCGGTGTAGCAGGCCACGTAGATCAGGTCGCCGTCCTGGTAGATGGTGTCGCGGTCCGGGACGACACCGCGGCCGACGCGCTGCACGAAGGGAATGGGCGCATCCGCGGCGGCCGACAACTCACTGATGCGACGGCCGACCCACCCGCTGTGCACGTGGATCTGCATGAGGCGCGCCTCGCCCGTCGGGTCGGACCACACCGGCTGGCTGCCAGCGGGCAGCAGGCGCCGAAGCATCTGCGTCACCGTCCACTTGACCGTGGCGACGGTGGGGATGCCGAGGCGCTCGAAGACTTCCGCGCGGCCCTGGTCGTAGATGCGGGCCACCACGTTGTCGATGTGGTAGATCTCGCGCACCACCCTGGCCGAGAGGATGTTGGAGTTGTCGCCGGAACTGACGGCGGCGAAGGCATCGGCTCGACGGATACCGGCGGCCTCGAGCACTTCCCGGTCGAAGCCGACCCCCTCGACGGTGAGCCCCTTGAACTCGTGGCCGAGGCGGCGGAAGGCCTCCGGATCCTGATCGATGACGGCGACGCTGTGGCCCCGTTTCTCCAGCCCCGTGGCGAGCATGGCGCCGACGCGGCCGCAGCCCATGATGACGATGTGCACGGTGGCTCCTTCGCGGAATCGATGTGCCGGTGGAGACGAACATAGCACCAGACTGGCGATGACATTTGTGCCCAACAGGTCTACCTTGAGCCTTGTGAACGTGATCTCGGCGGTGAAGCGCATGGTGGTGGGCCGACGGTTGTCCAACACCCAGATGGGGGAGACGTTGCTCCCCAAGCGCCTCGCCCTGCCCGTGTTCGCCTCCGACGCCCTCAGCTCCGTCGCCTACGCCCCGGACGAGATCCTCATCACCTTGTCCCTGGCCGGGATGGCGGGCTTCTTGTTCTCCTGGGAGATCGGACTCGCCGTCGCCGTGGTCGTGGCCGTCGTGGTGGCCTCCTACCGCCAGACCGTGCACGCCTACCCCAGTGGCGGCGGTGACTACGAGGTCGCGCGGGAGAACCTGGGCTCCAACGCCGGGCTCACCGTCGCCTCGGCGCTCATGGTCGACTACGTGCTCACCGTCGCGGTGTCGGTGTCGGCCGGGGTGATCAACGCCAAGGCCATGGCCCCGTTCCTCGCCGGCTACGAGGCGTGGACCGCCGTCGGCGTCATCGTCTTCCTCACCCTGGTGAACCTGCGCGGCACCCGCGACTCCGGGGCGGCCTTCGCCATCCCGACCTATGTCTTCATGGTCTCCATGCTGTCGATGCTCGCCATCGGCCTGTTCCGCATCTTCGCAATGGGCCAGAACCTCCAGTCCGAGACCGCGGACCTCATCGTCGTGCGGCCCGATGGCGCGCAGGAGATCGCCGGCTGGGCCCTCGTGGCCATCCTCGCGCGCGCCTTCTCCTCCGGCTGCGCCGCGCTCACCGGCGTCGAGGCCATCAGCAACGGCGTGCCCTCCTTCAAGCCACCGAAGAGCCGCAACGCCGCCACCGTGCTCGCAATGCTGGGAGCCCTGGCCATCACCATGCTGGTGGGCATCATCCTGCTGGCCAACCTCACCAAGGTCCACCTCATCGATGAGTTGACCGGCACCCACTACGTCGACCAGGACGGCAACACCATCCACAGCGCCGCCACCACGGTGACCGGTCAGTTGGCGCGCGTCGTGTTCATGGACTGGTTCGAACCCGGCTTCTACATCATGGTCACCGCGACCATGCTCATCCTCTTCCTGGCCGCGAACACGGCCTTCAACGGCTTCCCGTCGCTGGCCTCCATCCTGGCCAAGGACGGATACCTGCCGCGCCAACTCCACACGCGCGGGGACAGGCTGGCGTACTCCAACGGCATCGTGATGCTCTCGCTCGGCGCCATCGTGCTGGTGCTGGCGTTCAACGCCTCGGTGACCGCCCTGATCCAGCTCTACGTGGTGGGCGTGTTCATCTCCTTCACCCTCGGCCAGATGGGCATGGTGCGGCACTGGAGCACCAAGTTGGGCACGGAGAACGACCCGATGGAGCGGCGCCGGATCGTGCGCAGCAGGCTGATCAACTTCGTCGGCGCCGTCCTCACCGGGGTCGTGCTGGTCGTGGTGCTCGTGTCCAAGTTCACCCACGGCGCCTACCTCGCCGTCGTGCTCATGGCCCTGATCTTCGTGGTCATGCTCGCCATCTCGAAGCACTACTCGGCCGTCGAGCGCGAACTCGCGCTCACCCCGGATTCAGACCGGGCACTGCCCAGCCGCGTGCGGGGCGTCATCCTCGTCCAGCGCGTGAACCTGCCCACCTCCAAGGCCATCGCCTTCGCGCGCGCCACCCGCCCGACCACCCTGACCGCGGTGACGGTCGCGGTCGACGACGACGAGGTCGACCAGGTCCTCGACGAGTGGGAGGCCGAGGACTTCGGGATCCCGCTGAAGGTGATCGCCTCGCCCTACCGCGAGATCACCGGGCCGTTCATCCGCTACGTGAGTCAACTGCGCACCGAGAACCCGCGCGATGTGGTCAGCGTCTACATCCCCGAGTACGTCGTGGGGCACTGGTGGGAACAACTGCTCCACAACCAGACGGCACTGCTCATCCGCACGCGGCTGCACTTCATGCAGAGCGTCATGGTGACCTCGGTGCCGTACCAACTGCGCAGCTCAGGCCGGCGCAAGGACCAGACCAAGAGGGTCTCGGAAGCGAGGGTTCGTCGATGACGGCCGAGATGTTGCTGGAACGGGTCGCCCATGGCGGCCTGGTCGTTGGCCGGCTCGACGGCAAGGTGGTGTTCACCACCGGCGGGCTGCCGGGGGAGCGGGTGCTGGTCGAGGTCACCGACCGGGGTAGCCGCTTCGACCGGGCCCGCGTCGTCGAGGTGGTGGAGGCCGCGCCCGGCCGCGTCGAGCCGCCCTGCCCGATCGCCGGGCGCTGCGGC
>DURG01000402.1 GCA_012837465.1 Propionibacterium sp.
CAGCCCGATGCCTACGTGCTGCACGCCGGCACCAGGCTCGACGACGGCCAACTGGTCGCCGCCGGCGGCCGCGTGCTCGGCATCGTCGGCCGTGGCAGCGACGTCGACCAGGCCCGCGCCAACGCCTACGGCCTCCTCGAGCAGCTCGACTACGAAGACGGCTTCCACCGCACAGACATCGGCATCCCGCACTGATCGGAGGCGTCAATGACGACGCGGCGACACATCTTGATGGGCATGCTCGCGGCAGCGGGCGCCACCAGCCTGGGCGCGTGCGGCTCTGACGAGCCGGCCGCGGAGACGCCCACGCCGACACCCACCCCGGAGCCGGAGCCCCCGAGCCCAACCCCCACGCACACGCCCACGCCGACCCCGGAGCCAGAGCCCACCCCGGAAGCGGTGCTCCGCGCCCCGCTGACCTGGCTGCCCGTCGACGACGAGGCCAGCATCCTCGGCCCCGCCGTGGCGCTGAAGGTGCCCAATCTCCGCCAGGAGACCCCCCAGACCGCAGGCTTCGCCGAGGCCGACATGTGGTTCTGCCAGCCCAACGGCGATTCCTACACCCGCCTGGTGCCCGTCTTCCACAGCCGCCACCCGGAATCCGTGGGCCCCATCCGCTCGCTGCGCCCCGTCGACGTGCCGCTGCTGAGCCCCCTGCACCTCGTGCTCGGCAACACCGGTGCCGCCGGCTGGGTGATGAACTACGTCAAGGCCCACGAGGAGACGCTCGAGCGCATGACCTACCTCGAATGGCGTGACAGTGGCGCGTACACGGTGGACCGCAGCCGCGTCTACCGGGCCAACGGCAAGAACCAGTTCGACCGCGCGATCATGGCCCACCCCGCCAAGATGGCGCTGTTGGCCGAGCGGATGACGGCGGCCCCGCCGTCGGATTACCTGCCGTTCGTCGAGGACGCCAGCCTCGCCTCCACCGCAACGGGTAGCACTGCCAGCCACATCGCCATCCCGTACGGCCGCAACCATGACATGAGCTACGAGTACGACGCGGCCAGCGGCACCTACGCCCGCAGCCAACCGTGGGGCCCGCACACCGTCGAGGGCGGCACGCAGCTCACCGCCGAGAACGTGCTGGTGATCCGCGCCAAGTGGTGGATGGACAAGATCTGGGAGGGCGGCGGCGCCGCGGACCCCGTCGTCGACATCATCGACGCCGAAGGCCCCTTCGCCTACTTCCACGGCGGCAGGGTCGTCACGGGCACCTGGCGCAAGGGCGCCATCACGGAGAACTTCACGTTCACGCTCGACGACGGCGCACCGCTGCAGGTCGCGCCCGGCCGCACCTGGGTGGAGTTGCCCCACGTCGACGCCAAGATCACCACCCGCTGATCTGGCCCCTCAACCGGCCCCAGCCCAGGCGGGCGAGGGGTTGCCGCGGATCTGTTCGAGCCGGGCGCGTTCCTGTTCCCGATCTGCCGAGGGCCGCGCTGCCACCAACTGCACCTCGGGCACAGACGGCGCCTCCACCGGATCTGGGCATGGTGGTGCCTCGGGCGGAGGTTCGAGTGTGATCTGTTCGAGTACGAAGCGACTGTGTTGCCTCGGGCGACGCGACGGGTCGATGTGTTTCGGGGGAGTGAACCACGGCAACCCCGTGACCTCGTCCAGGCGGACTTCCCAGTCGTTGCTGGTGAGGGGCCAATCAGCCGGTTCGACGACCCGGTGGTGGTAGGGACACAACAGCACCCCGTTGGCCAGCGACGACGGGCCGAGCCCCTTCACGTAGGGGACGATGTGGTGGGCCTCGCACCCCGCTGCCGGGACGTTGCAGTTCGGGAAGGCGCACCCCTTGTCGCGTTCGATCAGTGCCGCGCGGATGGCGGACGGGAACGTGCGCGACTTGCGGCCCACGTCCAGGGGCTGGGACTCGCTGCCCAGCACGATGGGAATCAGATCCGCGTCGCACGCCAGCCGACGGGCCTCCTTGGCGGAGATGGCGTCGACCTCGTCGAGGCTGAACAGGCCGGTGCGGCCCAGGCCGCCCTTGAGGGTGTCGAGGCTCATGATGACGTGGACGGTGGGGCGGTCACAGCCGCGTTGGGGGAGCGTGCCCGCGTTGGCGGCGGTCTGGGTGAGCAGCACGAGGGCGTCCGCGCGGCGCATGTCTCGCGTGGGGATCTCGCCGGTGTCCGAGTAGGACGACGCGGGAGGCATCAGCGCATCCAACTGCGCGGTGAGGAGTGCCGCGTCGGAGACGGAAAGCTGCCCGGTGATCCTGACGGAGCCGTGGTGGTCCGGAGCCAGGCGAAGGAACCTGTTGCGGTGGGCTGCGCGCTCCTCCGCCTCGAGCCGTTTCGCCTCGTCGGCCTCTGCCTGCTCCGGATCAACCACCTCTGCAAGGCGGGAGGCAAGCACCCGTAGCTCCGACGGGCCCAGGTCTTGGGCGTGTTCGAGGATGCTGCGCTGGCACTGCTCCATCTCGGTGCGGGTCAACCGGTGGGGGAGCTTCTTCAGGCCGGCGACGATGGCTTCGGCCTGCGCCAGCGAGACGACGCTGTCGTTCAGGGCAGCGCCGATCAGTGGGAAGCGCTCCGCGAGATCCTGCGACAGTTTCAACGCCGACGTCGCTTGCGCGGCGGTGGTGCGGACCGACTGCTTCGCCTCCGCGATGACGGCATCAGCGCCGGTGAGGCGGGCTTCGTGCAGCAGGAAGAGCCGCAGCCCAGCCAGCTGGGCCTCGACGTCAGCCACCGCGTCCACCAGCCCGGCCAGCTCAGCATGGGCCTTCTCGTCGGTGCCCAACGAGCTCGCGGAATCCCACAGCGCGGCGATGGCCCGCTGCACCAGATCCCGTGTCTCGTTCATACAATCTATTATAAATCATTCACACTGACAAAACGAGGTCCAAGTGAGTTATCCACAGGCCATTTCGAGATTCTTTTCCGGGCACTTCAGGGCGACTAGGGTCGGTGCCGCGACCCTCCCGCTGGTTCGGGGGCCAACGCCCAGGGCGGTATAGTGCGCTCCATGAGAGCCGACCAGGGGGGAGGTGGCCCAGTGGCGCCACGAATCTTCCTCTCGTCCCCGGATGTCACCCAGGCCGAAGAGGACGCCCTCGTCCGCGCGTTCCGCTCCAACTGGATCGCGCCCCTCGGCCCCGAGGTCGACGCGTTCGAGGCCGAGCTTGCCGAGTACACGGGCCGCAAGCACGCCGTCGCGCTGTCGTCCGGCACCGCCGCGCTGCACCTGGGGCTGCTGACGCTGGGCGTCGGCCCCGGGGACCTTGTGCTCACCTCCAGCCTCACCTTCGCCGCGACTGCGAACGCCATCGTCTACACCGGCGCGGAGCCCGTGTTCGTCGACTGTGACGAGAGCGGCAACATGAACCCCGACCTCCTCGAGGAGGCCTTCGCCACGCTCGAGGGGGAGGGCCGCACCGTGAAGGCCGTCGTTCCCGTCGACATGGTGGGCAAGGTGGCAGATCACGCCCGCATCGAGGAGATCGCCACCCGCCACGGCGCCGTCGTATTCTCGGATGCCGCCGAATCCATGGGCGCCACCCGCGACGGCCGCTCGGCCGCGTCGTTCGGCGTCGCCGCGGCGCTGTCGTTCAACGGCAACAAGATCATGACCACCTCCGGCGGCGGCGCGTTGCTGACCGACGACGAGGCCATCGCCAAGCACGTGCGCTACCTCGCCACCCAGGCCCGCCAGCCCGTGGTGCACTACGAGCACACCGACGTCGGCTACAACTACCGCCTCTCGAACATCCTCGCTGCGCTCGGTCGCTCCCAGCTCGCCCGCCTCGACTCGATGATCGAGCGCCGTCACGCCATCCGCGCCCACTACCGCCGCCTCTTCGACGGCGTGCCCGGCGTCACCCTGTTCGGTGAGCCCAGCGAGACCCAGGGCGGCACCCGCGACAACTGCTGGCTCACGTCGATCCTCGTCGACCCCGAGGAGGCCGGCTTCGCCCGCGACGACCTCTGGGCCGCCCTCAACGACGAGAACATCGAATCCCGCCCGCTGTGGAAGCCCATGCACGCCCAGCCGGTCTTCGAGGGCAAGCGCAGCTTCACCGACGGCACGGCCGACGAACTCTTCCGCACCGGCCTCACCCTACCCAGCGGCTCGGTGCTGACCGACGACGACCTCGCCCGCGTCTCGAGCGCGGTCACGAACTTCCTGGCGGGTGATCGTGCCAGCTGAACGGGGCCGACGCAGTTATGACGTGGTGAAGCGGGCGATCGACGTCGCCGCCTCCGCGGCCGGCCTCGTCGTCACCGCCCCGCTGCAACTCGCAGTGGCCGTGATCGTCCGGCAGGTGCACGGCAGCCCGGTCCTGTTCCGGCAGAAGCGCCCCGGCAAGGACGGCGAGATCTTCGAGCTGGTCAAGTTCCGCTCCATGAGGAACCCCAAGACCGGCCAGGAGACCGACGAGGAACGCCTCTCCCAGCTGGGCCGCTTCCTGCGCGCCACCAGCCTCGACGAGCTGCCCAGCCTCTGGAACGTCCTCAAGGGCGACATGAGCCTCGTCGGGCCCCGCCCGCTGCTCGTCGACTACCTGCCCCGCTACACGCCCGAGCAGGCCCGCCGCCACGAGGTGCGCCCCGGCGTCACCGGCCTGGCGCAGGTCAGCGGCCGCAACGCCGTGAGCTGGGAGGACAAGTTCAAGCGCGACGTCGAGTACGTCGACAACCGCAGCCTCGCCCTCGACCTCCAGATCCTGCGCAAGACCGTCACCTCCGTGCTGAGGCGCGAGGGCATCTCGGCCGACGGCCACGCCACCACCACCGTCTTCATGGGCACCCCAACCGAGGAGCAGCGGCATGGCTGAGCGCATCGTGATGGTGGGCGCCTCGGGCTTCGGCCGCGAGGCCCTCGACGTGCTGGAGGCCATGCAGGCCGTCGGCGCCGACCTCGAGTTCGCCGGCGTCATCGACGACCGCCCCTCCGAGCTCAACCTCGAACGGCTCCAAGACAGGGGAGTGGCGTACCTCGGCACCATCACTGACTGGTTGGCCGGCCCCCACGAGGAGGCCTACCTCCTGGGCATCGGCTCCCCGACGGTGCGGCGCATCCTCGTCGACAAGTTCGACGCGCAGGGCTGCCGCCCCTTCACCGCCATCCACCCGAACGCCTCCATCGGCAGCCGCGCCGCCATCGCTGAGGGCGTGGTGGTCTGCGCCGGCGCCGTGATCTCCACCAACGTGCGCCTCGAGCGCCACGTGCACGTCAACCCCAACGCCACCATCGGCCACGACTCCATCCTGCGCGAGTTCGTCTCCGTCAACCCGGCCGCCGTCATCTCCGGCGAGGTCATCATCGAGCCCGGTGTCCTCATCGGCGCCCAGGCCCTCGTGCTGCAGCAACTCACCGTCGGCCACGACACGACGGTGGGCGCGGCGTCGCTGGTCACCAAGGACGTGCCGCCCGACGTGATCGTCAAGGGGGTGCCCGGCAGATGGGCGTGACCCCCGAGCGGCTCGTGGTCGGCGTCACCGTCGGCATGAGCGCAGACCTGCTGCTGCGTGGCCAGCTTGCGTGGTTCCGCGAGCAGGGCTGGGACGTCACCCTCATCTCCACCCCCGACGAGCAGGCGCACCGCGCCGCCGCCCGCGAGGAAGTCGCCCTGCACGGCATCCCCATGGCCCGCGGCATCTCGCCCGTCGGCGACCTCAAGGGCCTCATCGCCTGGGTCAAGGCCCTTCGCAGCATCCGCCCCGCCGCGGTCAACGTCGGCACCCCCAAGGCCGCGCTGCTCGGCAGCATCGCCGCCTGGCTCCTGCGCGTACCCAAGCGCCTCTACACCGTGCGTGGCCTCCGGCTCGAGGGCGCCTCCGGCATCCTCGGCAAGGTCCTGTGGCTCATGGAGTGGGCCACGATGCGCGCCGCCACCGACGTTCTGTTCGTCAGCAGCTCCCTCGCAGACGAGGCCCGCAAGCGCCGGCTGCCCGTCAAGGGGAAACTCCGTCTCATCGGGCAGGGGAGCAGCAACGGCGTCGACGCCGAGGCCATCCAGGCCCGCCTCGCGCAAGTGGACCGCAACCACCTCCGCGCGACGCTCGGCCTCGACGACGGCGACTTCGTCGTCGGCTTCGTGGG
>DURG01000031.1 GCA_012837465.1 Propionibacterium sp.
CACCTCGTCGCGGGTGGCTTCGGGGCGGCCGAAGCGGATGTTCTCGGCGATCGAGCCGGCGAAGATGAAGTTCTCCTGCGTCAGCAGGGTCACGTGGCGGCGCAGGGTCACGTCGTCGAGTTCACGCACGTCGACGCCGTCGAGGCGGATTGCGCCCTCCTGCGGGTCATAGAAGCGGGCGATCAGCTTCGCGATCGTGGTCTTGCCCGCGCCGGTGGTGCCCACCAGCGCGACGGTCTGGCCGGCCGGGATGTCCAGGTCCAGACCGGGGAGCACGGGTGCTCCCTCGACGTACTCGAAGTCCACGCCGTCGAAGCTGACCTCTCCCCTGGCGTCATCGAGGCGGACGGGGTCGGCGGGGTCGGCCACGTCGTCGTCCTCCGCCATCACACTGGAGACCTTCTCGAGCGCGGTCAGCGCCGATTGCAGCGTGGAGATGAACTGGCTGAGGTCCTGCATCGGGTCGAAGAACATCCGCAGGTACAGCACGAACGCGGCCATGGTGCCGACGCTGACCTCGCCGCCGACGGCGAGGTAGCCGCCCGCGAGCACCACCAGCACGATGCCCAGGTTGCCGATGAACTGGATGCCGGGCATGGCGCGGGCGAAGATCCGCATGGCGCGCACGTTGGCGTCGCGGTACGACAGCGCGACGTCCTCGAAGATCTCGGCGGCGCGCGGCTCGCGGCGGAACGCCTGCACGGCCTTGATGCCGGTCATGGTCTCGATGAACTGGACGATCACGATCGCCGACTGCGTCCGCACCGCCCGGAACGCACGCGTCGAGGCGCGGGCGAACCAGCGCATGAGCAGCAGCAACGGCGGGTAGCTGAGGAAGGCGACCAGTGCGAGGCGCCAGTCGAGGCTCAGCATGATGGCGCTGGCGCCGACGACGGTGAGCGCGCCGATGACGACCACGTCGAGGCCCTGCAGCACGAGTTCCTGGACGGCCTCGACGTCACTGGTCATGCGGGAGACGGCACGGCCGGAGGTGTACCGGTCGTGGAAGCCGATGCTGAGGCGCTGGAACTTCTTGTAGAGGCGGCGGCGCAGGTCGAGCAGGATGGCGTTGCCGAGCCGGCCGGAGGCGCGCAGGAAGGTGACGCGGGCCACCACCTGCACGGTGATCGCCAGCGCCATGAACCCCAGCGTCGGGAAGAGGACGCCGCGGTCGGTGAGACCGTCGTCGAGGACGTTGCGCACGAGCACGGGCACCACCAAGCGGGCGGCGGCGTCGGCGACCACCACGCCGATGAGGAGGACCAGCCACGTGCGCCAGGGCCGGATGAGTTCGGCCAGCAGGCGGCGCGACGGCGCACGGAGGCCGACGGTGGCGTCGCGCTCCTCCTCGATCTCCTGCTTGACGCCGCGCCAGGCGGGATTGGCGTCATCGGGCTTGTGCTGCTCAATGCTCATCGGGCTCACCACCCATCGAGATCGCGTAGTCCGCGGAGAGGAGTTCGCGGTACTCGGGCACGGTGGCCAGCAGTTCCGCGTGGGTGCCGGTGTGGGCGATGCGCCCCTCGACCAGCATGGCGACCCGATCCGCCAGCAGCACAGTCGAGGCGCGGTGGGCCACGACGATGCCGGTCACGCCCATCAAGGTGGCCTTGAGGGCCTCCTCGACTTCGGCCTCGGTGTGGATGTCGAGCGCGCTGAGGGTGTCGTCGAGCACCAGCACGCGGGGCCGCACGAGGATGGCGCGGGCCAGCGCGAGCCGCTGGCGCTGGCCGCCGGAGAGGCTGAGCCCCTGTTCGCCGAGGCGGGTGTCGAGGCCCCACGGGAGGTCGTGGACGAACTCGGCGCGGGCGACGCGGACGGCCTCGCGGATGTCCTCCTCGCTGGCGTCGGGGCGGCCGAGCGTGAGGTTCTCGCGCGCGGACATGGAGAACAGGATGGGGTCCTCGAACGCGGTGCCGATGAGGCTGCGCAGCTGGCGCAGGTCGAGGTCACGCAGGTCCACGCCGTCGAGCAGGATCTGGCCGCCGGTCACGTCCACCAGGCGTGGGATGAGGGAGACGAGGGTGGACTTGCCGGAGCCGGTGCCGCCCACCAGGGCGACGGTCTCGCCGGGCTGGATCTCGAGGTTGAGGCCCTGCAGCGTGGGGTGGTCCGCGTCGGCGAACTGGTAGGTGACGTCCTTGAGGTGCAGGTGGCCGCGCGGCTCGTCGATGCGCTGGCTGCCTCCGACGATGCTGACCGGGGCGTCGAAGACCTCCGAGACGCGGTCCGCGGCGGTGGCCGCTTCGCGGGCGAAGGACAGCAGGAAGCCGAGACTGCCCACGGGCCACGCCAGCGACAGCAGCAGGGTCACGAAGGTGACGGCGGCGCCCAGGCTCATCCCGCCCTCGGTGACGCCGTAGCTCACGCCGAACAGCACGATCAGCAGCAGCACCGACGGGAACACCTCGAGCAGCGTCCACAGGATGGAGGCCAGGTTCATGCGCTTGACGCCGCTGTCCGCCAGCGCCGAAGCGCGCGCGTCGAAGGACTCGAACGAGTGGCGGGTGCGGCCGAACGAGCGGATGACCCGCACGCCGTGCAGCGACTCCTCGGCCGCCGACGCGACGTCGCCGGTCTGGTCCTGCACCTGCCGCGAGATGCGCCCGAAGCGACCCATCAGCGCGAACACGGCCACGACCACCGGGATGACCGCGATCAGCACCGCCACGCCGACCTGCCACAGCGTGACCACCATGATGGCGACCACCACCACGATGTGCAGTGAACTCATCGCGAGCATGACCAGGCCGAACGACATGAAGCGGCGCAGCAGGCCGAGGTCGCTCATGATGCGGCTGAGCAACTGGCCGGACTCCCACGACTTGTGGAACCCGAGCGGCAGGTTCTGGAGTTGGTCGAACAGGTCGAGGCGGATGTTGGCCTCGATGTGCGAGGTGGCCCGCGACATGATCCAGCGGCGGATGAAGCTCAGGAAGGCTTCGGCCGCACCCACCCCGAGCAGCGCGAGCGCGAACCACAGCACGCCGACGACGCTGCCTCCCCGGATGGGGCCGTCGACGACGGCGCCGAGCAGGAGTGGGATGGAGACGCTGGCCACCACCTGGAGCGGTGCGAGCGCGAACGAGGTGATGAACTGCGGCGCGAACGGCTTGATGTACGGCAGGAACCGCAGCACGTTGGGCCGCTTCGGGTGCGCCGGGGCCAAGGCGTAGTCGCGGGTCTTGGCAGGAAGCACCGGACCACCCTACCCCGCCCCGGGTGCCACGCGAGGACGCCATGATGCGTGATGCGTGATGCTAGAATCGAGGTCATGCGAACGACGTTGAACCTCGACGAGCGGGCCGCGGTGGCTGCCCGCGCACGAGCGCGCCACCGTCGGATCTCATTGGGCGAGGCCGTCTCGGAACTCGTCCTCGCGGGGTTGGCCGCCGAGGACGGGGCACGGCCCGAGCCACATCCTGCAGGTCTGATGCTCCTCCCCTCTGCCGAGGGCCACGTCCTGACCACCGAGATGGTGGCAGAGGCCCTCGATGAGGACTGACCTGCCGGACGTCAACGTCCTCGTGGCGCTGCTCCAGCCCCGACACGTCGCCCATGGCCTCGCGAGCAGCTGGTTCAACGAGACCGCTGCCTTCGCCACGACCCCCGTCACGGAGATGGGCCTCGTCAGGCTGGCGCTCAACCCGAAGGTCATGGGGCTCCAGGTCACTGCGACGCAGGCGCTGGGGTCCTTGGCGAGCCTTCGGGCCGACGCCAGGGCCACTTTCGTCCCCGACGATGCGAGCCTCGCCGAAGCATCCATCGACCTGCGGGGGTTGGTGGGCCACCGCCAGGTCACAGACCTGCACCTGGTGGAGCTCGCGGCGCGGCATGCCATGACGGTGGTGACCCTCGACTCCAGGCTGCCGTCCTCACTGCTGCCCGACGCGCGGCACCACGTGCGGGTGCTCGGGTAGCGCGTAGGCTGGGCAGATGCGCCAGATCCCGTTCTCCGTCGTCACGAAGCCGACCGGAGCGGCGTGCAACCTCGACTGCACCTACTGCTTCTTCCTGTCGAAGGAACTCCTCTACGACGAGGCCGGCCAACGGATGACCGAGGAACAACTCGAGACCTACGTGCGCGAGTTCCTCGCCGGGCAGCCCGACGGTGAGGTCACCATGGCTTGGCAGGGTGGCGAACCCACCATGCGGGGGCTCGCCTTCTTCCGCCGCGTCGTCGAGCTCACCAGGCATTACCAGCGCCCCGGCCAGCAGGTGCTGCAGACCATCCAGACCAACGGCACGCTCCTCGACGACGACTGGTGCGAGTTCCTGAAGGAGGAGGGCTTCCTGGTGGGCCTGTCGATCGACGGGCCGCAGCACCTCCACGACGCGTACCGGGTCAACAAGGCCGGCCGCGGCACCCACGCCCAGGTCATCCGGGGGTGGGAGTTCTTGCGCAGGCACGGCGTCGAGACCAACATCCTGTGCACGGTCAACGCCGCCAACCAGGACCACGGCGCGGAGGTCTACCGCTACTTCCGCGACGACTTGGGCGCGACGTTCCTGCAATTCATCCCCATCGTCGAGCGCGCCGGCTACGAGACCGCCGACGGCCAGCGCCTGCTGTACCTGCAGCAGGGCAACCAGGTGACGGAGCGCTCCGTCGGCAGCGCCCAGTGGGGCCGGTTCCTCTCCGAGGTGTTCGACGAGTGGCTCAAGGCCGACGTCGGCAAGGTGTTCGTGCAGCACTTCGACGTGATGCTCGCCGCACGTTTCGGCCAGTACTCGCTGTGCGTCCACTCCCCCGAGTGCGGCAGCGCGCTGGCCGTCGAGCACAACAACGACGTCTACTCCTGCGACCACTACGTGGAGCCCGAGTACAAGCTCGGCAACCTGGCCGACGGCGGGTTCCAGAAGTTCCTCCAGACCGAGGAGCAGCGCGAGTTCGGCCGCTCCAAGCGCACCTCGCTGACCCAGCAGTGCCTGCGCTGCCCCGTGCGGTGGGCGTGCCACGGGGGGTGCCCCAAGGACCGCTTCGCCGAATCGGTCGACGGCGAGCCCGGGCAGAACTACCTGTGCGAGGGGTACTACACCTTCTTCACGCACGCGGCCCCGACGATCGAGAAGATGGCACGGGCAGTCGCCTCCGGACGTCCGGCGGCGGACTACTCTTAGCCGCTATGACCGCAGACCTGCTCACGGCGCTGACCGCTGGCATCGATGCTGTCCTGCCCGAGGCTGCGGCGCTGCGCCGCGCCATCCACGTTGACCCGCAGTTGAGCGGCGAGGAGGGCCCCACACGGGACCTGCTCATGGAGTCCATGGGCTGGCTGGGCTGGTCCCCCATCGCCGAGACGGGCGCCTGGGCACGGCTCGGGCCCGAGGGCCCCGCCGTCGGGTTGCGCGCGGAACTCGACGCGCTGCCGGTCCAGGAGGCCACCGGCGTCGAATGGGAGTCGAGACGCGATGGCGTGGCGCACGCGTGCGGCCACGACGTGCACATGGCCGCGCTGTGGGCAGTGGTCACCGCCGCCCGGGAACTCGAACTGCCCGTGGGGATGATCCCCATCCTGCAGCCGCGCGAAGAGATCACCCCGCCCGGCGCGGGCGACGTGGTGCGCAGCGGCCTGATCGACGAGCAGGAGGTCGAGGCCATGATCGGCGTGCACGTGCAGCCGCAGGTGGACCGCGGCATCGTCTCCACCGGCGCCGGTGCGGTCAACGCCGCCTACGACTCCTTCGAGATCGTCGTGCGCGGCCGCCCCGGGCACGGCGCCTACCCGCATGTCGCCATCGACCCCATCACCACCCTCGCGGCGATCATCGGCGAGCTCAGCTCGTTGCCCCAGCGGCTCGTCAGCCCAACGCACCCGACGGTGATCTCCATCGGCCAGATCAGCGGCGGCACCGCCCACAACGTGATCGCCTCCGACGCCAGCTGCCGAGGTTCCATCCGCACCTACTCGGAGCCGGATCGCAACCGGCTGCACGAGTCGATCACCCGGATCGCCGAGGCCATCGCGGATTCGCGCGGCGCCCAAGCCGCCGTCCGGTTCGTCCGCGGCGGGCCGGCGCTCGTCAACGACCCGGGGCTGGTGCGCCGCCTCGACCCCCTGCTGCAGGGCATGGGCGTCACCGTCGCCGAGACCCCGTTCCGGAGCTGTGGCTCGGACGACTTCGCCGAGTACGGCCGGGCCGCGGCGTCGGTGATGTGCTTCGTGGGCACGGGCCGCGTCGACGGCATCGGGCTGCACCACGGGGCGTTCCTGCCGGGCCGCGACTCGCTGCGGCTGTCGGCCCAGGCGTTCGCCGCCGGCTACGCGGCTGCGGCGAGCCTCATCGCTGGTTGAGCCGGCTGCATCCGAGCTCGCGAGGATCGCAGCCGCCTC
>DURG01000032.1 GCA_012837465.1 Propionibacterium sp.
CCAAGCCGATCACCGCCACCTATGCGTTCGTGGCGCTCGGCTTCGCCGTGGTCGCCGCGCTGGGCGCGGTCTTCATGGCGGCGAGGTGGCCTCGATGACCGCCCTCATGATCGAGTTCATGGCCCCGCATCGCCTGTGGGGCCTGCTGGTGATCCCGCTGATCGCCGTCCTCTACGTCGTGCTGTCGGGCCGCACGTCCAAGCCACGGCCCATGAGCTCGCGGCTGCGCACCGTCGTGCCGAAGGATGCTGCGTGGAAGCGCCACGGCGCCGTGCTGTTGGCGTTGCTGTCGCTGGCTGCGTTGATCATCGCCTGGGCCATCCCCAAGGACTACGTGAACCAGCCGCGGGACCGGGCCACCGTAGTGGTCTCGATCGACGTGTCGTGGTCCATGGAGGCACAGGACGTCGACCCCGACCGGCTCCAGGCCGCCCAGGAATCCGCCAAGCAGTTCGTCGACTCCCTGCCGCCCCGCTTCAACGTGGCGCTCGTCTCGTTCGCCGGCACGGCGGACCTCGTGGTGCCGCCCACCATCGACCGGGGCGTGGTGCACCGCGCCATCGACTCCCTCCTGCTCGCGCCCTCGACGGCGGTGGGCGAGGGCGTCTACCGCAGCCTCGATGCCCTCAAGTTGGTGCCGCCGGATCCGGACGACCCTGAGGCGGTCGCGCCCGCGGCAGTCGTGCTGCTGTCCGACGGCGCCACCAACATCGGGCGCAGCTCCGCAGGAGCCGCCGAGACGGCCGAGGAGCAGGGGGTTCCGGTCTACACGATCGCCTTCGGCACCGACAACGGCTACGTCGTGCAGGACGGCCAGCGCCAGCGCGTCGCCGTGGACCACTGGGAGCTGAGTGAGATCGCCCGCCTGTCCGGCGGCAAGAAGTACGCCGCGGAGTCGGCTGGGCAGCTCGACGAGGTCTACAACGCCATCCGGCAATCGGTCGGCATGGAGCGCGTGCCAGCGGAGGTCACCGACCGCTACGCGGGCCTGGCCATCATCTTCGCAGTCCTGGCGGCGCTCGGCGTGATCTCGCTGGGAGCGAGGTGGCCGTGACGATCGCTGAGAACCTCGCCCGCATCCGCGCCGAGATCGACGCCGCGGCAGTAGCCGTCGGCAGGGATCCCGCGGACGTGCGGATCCTGCCCGTGTCGAAGTACCACAGCGCCGATCAGATCCGCGAGGCCGCGGCCGCCGGCTACCCGCTGTTCGGCGAGAACCGCGTGCAGGAGATGCAGGCCAAGCACGCAGAACTGGCCGACGAGGGCATCGGGTTCGCCGTCATCGGCAACGTCCAGTCCAACAAGGCCAAGCCCGTGGCGGAACTGGCAGCGGAAGTGCAGTCGCTCGACTCGCTGAAGCTCGCCGAGAACCTCAGCCGACGCTGCGAGGCCCTCGGCCGGCGGCTGCCCGTACTCATCCAGGTCAACACCTCCGGTGAGCCCCAGAAGTCCGGCATCGCGCCCGAGGAGGTCGTCGAGTTCGCCACCACGCTGCAGGGCCTCGACGGGCTGGAGCCGAAGGGTCTCATGACGATGGCATTGCTCAGCGACGACGAGGCGCAGGTCGCGGCGTGCTTCCAGCGCCTCGTCGACGCCCAGTCGCGCATCCGCGACGCCGTCGGCGGCGGCTACGACGAGCTCAGCATGGGCATGTCTGGAGACTTCCGGCTGGCCGTGGCGCACGGGTCGACGTGCGTGCGCATCGGCACGGCCATCTTCGGCCCGCGCTCCGCTGGTTGAGCCGACCGCCCCCGTCGCTGGTTGAGCCGGCCGCCCCCCGTCGCTGGTTGAGCCGGCCGCCCCCCGTCGCTGGTTGAGCCGA
>DURG01000033.1 GCA_012837465.1 Propionibacterium sp.
ACGTGCGCGCCTCCTACATCGTCGCCCGCCTGTTCCGTGCCCTCCTCCCCGTGCGCACCGAGGAACTGGCGGCTGCGATGGCGGTGGGCCGCACCACCGTCGTCACCGACCTGGTGCGCGTGCGTGAACTCCTCGCCGCTGACGACCTCGCCGTCGAGGGCCGCCCCAACGTGGGCCTCACCATCGAGGGCCCGGAACTCCAGCAGCGACTCCACGTGCTGCGCCGCCACTTCCCGCTCGCGTACCCGGCCGACGAGCTCCAGGGGCGTGTCGAGCGGATCGTCCGCGAACGCGCCGACGAGGTGGGCCTGGAGAAGATCTACGTGCCGGAGCTCACCCGTTGGGCGACGGTCTGCGTCGACCGCACCAAGGTCGCCCAGCGGATCGACTATCTGCCCAACCGCTACGCCGGCCTCGCCGCCACCCCGGCGCACGGGCTCGCGAGCGACCTGGCCGACCGCCTCGAGGCCACCTTCGACATCGAACTCGGCTCCGACGAGCGCCTCTTCCTCACCCTGCCCATCGCGGGCATGCGCGCCCCCGGCGACGCCGAGGTCGCCAAGCGACTCAGCGGGACCACCGAGGCTGACGAGCTCGTCGACGAGGTGCTGACCGCTGTTCGCTCCGAGATGGACATCGACCTCACGGCCACGTCCTTCATGGCCGAGTTCGGCCGGCACCTCGCCTACATGCTCAACCGCATGCGCTACCGCATCTGGGTCGACGACAAGGACGTGGCCGACGTCCGCGCCGAGTTCCCCGTCGCATACCGGATGGCCACCGTCGCCTCCCGCGTGATCGAAGCCCAGGTCGGCATGCCCGTCGACGACGCAGAGCTGGGCTTCCTCGCCACCTACTTCCAGGTGTTCCTCGAGGCCCGCGACCGCGCCGCCTCGTTCCTCCACCTCGTGATCGTCGCCACCACCGGCCGCGTCAGCGCCGAACTCGTCCGGCTACAACTCGCCAAGCTCGTCCCCGCGTCGACCCAACTCGACGTCGTGGGCCAAGCCGAGGCGACCACCGAACTACTCGCGCAGGCCGACCTCGTGGTCGTCGCCGGCGACGCTGACATCGAGACCAGCACCCCCGTCCTCCATGTCACCCGCGTACTTGACCGCGGCGCCCTCGAACGCCAACTCGAGCGCCTGCAGCTTCGCATCCCGCTCGCTGGCCTCACCCGCGCCGCCTCCGTGCTGGCCGCCGCCGTCGACGAGCAGCACTTCTTCGCACTCCCCGCCGACACCGACTACGAGGACGCCGTCGACTTCATGACCGGCCACCTCGAGGCCCGCGGTCTCGTCGAACCCGGCTTCGGCGATCTCATCCGCGAGCGCGAGGCCCGCGCCGAGATGCAGCTCGACCCCTGGGTGGGCTTCCCGCACGCAACGTTGACGCAGCAACAGGGCATCATGCTCGCCGTCGCAGTCATCCCGCGCCGGGCCGATGACGACGGGGTGAGGCTCATCGTCCTCCTCGGCGTCCCACCTGATTCGACCCACAGCGAGGACGTCCTCGTGCAGGTCTACGACGAGGTGCTCAGGCTTGGCGCCCGCCGCGACCTCCTGGACCGCCTCTGCCACCTGACCACGTTCGAGCAGTTCTACTACTTCCTCGAGAAGAACCCCACCACAGAGAGGTGATCGGGACATGTTCTGGATCTTCATCGCAGCGATCGGATTCGCCTGGGTCGCCCAGTCGTTTCTGTCCTTTCGGCAGACCAAGGCCTTCACGCAACTGTTCGTGGACCTCCGCAAAAAGGGCCGCGTCGCCATGGGCAAGTTCAGCGGCGGCCTCGTCGCCGGCTCCATCGTGATGTTCGTCCTCGACGAGGACGACCGCGTGGTCGAGGGGCACCGCCTCAACGGCATCACGGTGCTCGCCCGCTTCAAGGAGTTCGACCTCTACGACGGCCGCTTCATGTCGATGGTGGAGGCGAGAGAGGCCAAGCATCTCGGCAAGTCGGTCATGCGGGCCGTGGCCAACGCCCGCGACAACTACCGCATCGTCGCCGACGGCGGCATGCCCTCGGAGCCGCCCACCGCGGTGGCCCGCGCGCTGGACAAGCTGCCGGGCATCAAGCCCAAGCAGAAGACGCTGCCCGACCTGGCGGCGCCAGCCGGGAAAATCACCATCACCCGACGGGCCAAACAGCCGGCGTAGCAACCCACAGGCCCTTCGACCAGGCGCACTGCTCACAGGCGTCTGGCTCATTGATCGACTCACCCCCGTCGTCGTCGACGGGGCTCAGGGCAACCCTGCCCACAACAACCCGCCCATAGAAAGGAGCTGAGGTGGAATACCTCGTCAGAGCGGCGGAATGGTTCGTCGGATTGTTCAGCACAGGAGCAGAGGTCTTCCTCTCCTGGATGTCCGGCATCGTCCCGCTCGTGCTCATGCTGCTCGTCGCCATGAACTCCCTGATCGCCCTCATCGGTGAGGAGCGCATCGACCGGTTCGCGGCAAAGGCCGGAAAGAACGTCGTCAGCCGCTACCTGCTGCTGCCGTTCATCGGTGCCTTCTTCCTGACCAACCCCGCGTGTTTCACCCTGGGTCGGTTCCTCCCCGAACGCTACAAGCCCGGCTACTACGCCTCGGTGGCCCAGATGGTGCACACCAACAACGGCCTGTTCCCCCACAACAACCCCGGTGAGCTCTTCGTCTGGATGGGCATCGCCCAGGGCATCATCGCCCTCGGCCTGCCCACCGGCGACCTCGCCATCCGCTACCTCCTGCTCGGCGCCGTCCTGAACTTCTTCGGCGGCTGGATCACCGACTTCACCACGAAGTTCGTCTCGAAGCAGCAGGGCGTCGTCCTGTCGAAGGAGGTCCACTCCAATGTCTGAGTACCGCGCCATCACCATCACCAAGGGAACCGGCGGCTTCGGCGGCCCCCTGACCATCGCCCCTGACGAGAAGCGCAACAAGATCGTCTACGTCATCGGCGGCGGCCAGCGCCCCGCAGTCGTCGACAAGATCGCCGAACTCACCGGCGCCGAGCCCGTCAACGGCTTCAACACCTCCGTGCCGGACGACGAGCACTTCGTCGCCGTCATCGACTGCGGCGGCTCACTGCGGTGTGGCCTCTACCCCAAGAAGAACATCCCGACGGTCAACGTCATGCCCACCGGCAAGTCCGGCCCCCTGGCCCAGTACATCCACGAGGAGATCTACGTCTCAGCAGTGGGCGTCGACCAGATCCAGCCAGCCGACGAAGCTGCGGTCGCCGCCACCATGGCGGCCGAGGCCGAAGCGGTCACCGGCGTCTCGGAGACCGCGGCCGGCTCCACCGGCGGCGCAGAGATCCCCACCCGTGAGGACGGGCGCCCCATGAAGCTCACCGAGCAGATGGCGCAGAAAAAGAAGAAGAACCTCCTTGAGACCATCGGCCTCGGCGCCGGTCGCGTCATCGCGGTCTTCTACCAAGCCGGCCGCAACGCCGTCCAGATGATGATCAACACGATCCTGCCGTTCATGGCCTTCGTGGCGATGCTCATCGGCATCATCCAGGCCTCCGGCCTGGGCGAGTGGTTCTCCAACCTGCTGACCCCGCTCGCGGGCACCGGGTGGGGCCTGATGATCCTCGGCTTCATCTGCTCGCTGCCGTTCCTGTCCCCGCTGCTCGGGCCCGGCGCCGTCATCGCGCAGATCATCGGCACCCTCATCGGCGTGGAGATCGGAAAGGGCAGCATCCCGCCGCACCTCGCGCTGCCAGCACTGTTCGCCATCAACACGCAGAACGCGTGTGACTTCATCCCGGTGGGCATGGGCCTCGGCGAGGCCAAGCCCGAAACCATCCAGGTCGGCGTGCCCGCAGTGCTGTACTCGCGGTTCCTCAACGGCGTGCCGCGCGTTGCAATAGCGTGGTTGGCCAGCATCGGCCTGTACTCCACCACCTCGTAAACCGAAGAAAGGAACTAAGCCATGGCTTACAGCACTCATGTCGTCGAGGTCGGTCCGGACGCCCCGGCCTTCCTCGAGGAGAAGATGGCCATCACCTTCTCCGGCGAGGCGCCCGAGGCGCTGCGCTCCTACTGCTTCCTCATCAAGGACGCGGAACTCACCGCCCCGCTCGAACTGGGCATGCCCGTCCAGATCGGTGAGCAGGGCTGGACCATCACGGCGATTGGCGATCTCGCGGAGAAGAACCTGCGCGACCTCGGCCACGTCACCCTGGTCTTCGACGGAGAGGACGAGCCCCGCATGCCGGGGGCCATCCACCTCGGTGGGGTCGACGAGACCCCGGCGCTCGCCCTCGACGCCAAGGTGGTGTTCGGCAGTGAGCAGTGAGACCCTGCGCAGTGCCCTCGCCCGGGCCACCGACACGGTGGCTGCGGCGGTGGCGCGTGGGGCGCTGTCCGAGAGTGGGCGGCTGATCGCCGCCCACCTCGGGGCCGGCCCACACCTCATCGTCGCCGACGAGAACACGTGGACGGTGGCCGGCGAGCGCCTCACCGAGTCGCTGCGGGAGGCCGGCTGCGAGTTGGCCGAGCCGCTCATCTTCCCTGGCCAGCCCGTGCTCTACGCCTCCATCGAGAACTCCGTCGTGATCCAAGAGGCGATCAGGGCGGCGCAGGCCACCCCGATCGCGCTCGGCTCGGGCACCATCAACGACCTGGTCAAGCTCGCCGCCTTCGAGGAGGGCCGCGACTACGCCTGCGTGGGCACGGCCGCCTCCATGGACGGCTACACCGGCGCCGGCGCGCCCATGACCGAGAACGGCGTCAAGGCCACGCGCAACTGCAAGGCACCCGTCGCGGTCATCATGGACCTCGACGTCGTGGCCGCGGCGCCGCCGATCATGACCGCCTCCGGCTACGGCGACCTCGTCGCCAAGATCCCCGGCGGCGCCGACTGGATCCTGGCCGACTACACCGACATCGAGCCCATCGACCCGGACGTGTGGACCATGGTGCAGTCCGGCGTCACGACGGCGCTCTCGCGCCCGGCCGACCTCGCCGCCGGCAACGCCGACGCGTTCGACGGGCTCGTCGAGGGCCTCTGCCTCTCGGGCCTGGCCATGCAGGCCTACGGCGGTACCCGCCCGGCCTCCGGCGCGGAGCACTACTTCAGCCACCTGTGGGAGATCGAGGGCCTCGGCGCGGAGCGCACGCCCCCACTGTCACACGGGTTCAAGGTCGCCGTCGGGTCGCTCGCGATGTGTGCCTTCTACGAGGCGCTCCTCGCCCGCGACATCGCCGACGTCAACCTCGCCGCGGCCGCCGCCGCGCGCAAGCCGTGGGACGGGATCGAGGCGGACATCCGCTCCCTGTTCGACGGCGCGCTCGCCGACCACGCGGTCCGTGAGACGAAGGCGAAGTACGCCGCCGGCGACGACCTGGTCGCCCGGCTGCAGCCCCTCGTCGCCCAGTGGCCCGCCGCCGTCGAGAAGCTGCGTGCCCAGTTGGTGACCACCGCCGAGCTCAGCGAGATGCTGCGCCTCGCCGGTGCGCCCTCCCGCCCAGACGACATCGGCCTGACCGCCGACGACGTCCGGGCGATGTTCCCCAAGGCCATGTACTACCGCTCCCGCTACACCGCCCTGGACGTGGCGTGGGAGCTCGGCATCTTCGACGAGTTGGTCGCAGATGTCTTCGACAACATCTGGAAGTGAGTTTGCAAATGCCCAGTCGCGAAGCCTTCATCGGATCCTCCGTGGGCCTCCACGCCCGCCCCGCCAACCTGTTCGTGCAGGAGGTGACGAAGCTCGACATCCCCGTGATGCTGCAGAAGGAGGGCCGGCCGCCGGTCGACGCCCGCAGCCTGCTCGGCATCATGACCCTCGGGGTCAAGGGCGGCGAGACGGTCACGCTCTCGGCCGAGGGCGACGGCGCCGATGAGGCGCTCGACCACCTCGTCGAGTTCCTCAAGATCGACCACGACGCCACCGGGGCATGAGCATCCACGGCATCGGGGTGAGCCCCGGGGCGGCGGCCGGCCCCGCCGTAGTCGTCTCCACGGTGCGGATCGCGCCGCCCGGGGAGCGGGTCGAGGACCCGGCCATGGCCGAGGCCTCGGTGTCGTCAGCGCTCGAGGCGGTCGCCCAGGACATGGACGCCCGTGCGGCCAAGGCCTCCGACACCGCCAAGCCGGTGCTGGAGGCCACCGCCTCCATGGCGCGCGACCCCGGCCTGTTGCAGGCCGCCGCGATGCAGATCGCGGAGGGCCACGGCCCCGTCGATGCGCTGTACCACGCCGTCGAGCAGTACTGCGAGATGCTGGCCAGCCTCGGCGGCTACATGGCCGAGCGCCAGCAGGACCTGCGAGACGTGTTCCAGCGCGCCGGCGCCCGCCTCATGGGGCTGCCCGCACCGGGCGTACCGCCGCTGGCCATGCCGTCAGTGCTGGTCGCGCTGGACCTCGCCCCGGCGGACACCGCTACGCTCGACCCGGAGCTGGTGCTCGGCATCGTCACCGAGGGCGGCGGCGTCACCTCGCACACCGCGATCCTGGCCGCCCAACTGGGCATCC
>DURG01000008.1 GCA_012837465.1 Propionibacterium sp.
ACACCCAGCGCCGCGGCCATCTCCTGCCGCAGCACCGTCAGCTTCTCCGCCGCCTCGGCTCGCGCCGCGGGCACATCCTGCGACTCCTTGAGCCCCATGCGCACCTCCAGGTAGCACTTGAGCTTCGGCTCCGTGCCGGACGGGCGCGCCACTACGTGCACCGTCTCGCCGGTCAGTTCGACGGCATCGGTGGGCGGCAGCGTGTCCGTGCCCTCCGTGAGATCGGCCACGACGACCGGCTCGCCCAGCAGTTCGGCCGGCGGGTTGCCCCGCAGCCGCGCCATGGCGTCGGCGATCAGCGACAGGTCCGCCACGCGCACCGACAGCTGCGAGGTGGCCGTCAGCCCGTGTGCCTGCGCGATCTCGCTGAGCCGGTCCGCGATCGTGCGGCCCTCCGCCTTCAACTCGGCCGCGATCCGCAGCACGTTGATCGCCGCGGTGATGCCGTCCTTGTCCGGCACCGCGCGGGAGTCGCAGCAGTAGCCGATGGCCTCCTCGTAGCCGAACGCCAGGTCCGGCACGCGGCCGATCCACTTGAAACCGGTCAACGTGGTGGTGTGCTCGCGCCCGGCGGCCTTCGCGAGGCGGCCGAGCTCCGTGGAACTCACCACGGAGTTGGCGAAGATGCCCGGCACGCCGCGGCGGATGGCGTCGTCACCGAGCAGCGAGCCCAGCTCGTCGCCGGTGAGCATCCGCCACTGGCCGTCCACGACGGCGGCCACCGCGCAGCGGTCTGCATCGGGGTCGTTGGCGATGACCACGTCGGCGCCGGCCTCCTGGGCCTTGGCGAGCGCGAGATCGATGGCGCCCTTCTCCTCGGGGTTGGGGAACGCGACGGTGGGGAAATCCGGATCCGGATCCGACTGCTCGGCGACCTCGTGGCCGGGGGGCAGGCCGATGGCCTCGGCCACCGCGCGAACGGTGCCGGTGCCGACGCCGTGCATCGCGGTGTGCACCCAGACCAGGTCGCGCGGTGCATCGTCGGGGTAGAGAGACTTCGCGCGGGCCACGTAGGCCTCGCGGAGTTCGGCCGTCACGTCGGTGCGGGCCTCGCCGCGGGGCAGGTCGGTCCAGTCGCGCGCGGCGACCTTGGCGATCTCAGCGGCGATCTCCGCGTCGGCCGGCGGCACGATCTGCGAGCCATCGCCCAAGTAGACCTTGTAGCCGTTGTCCTGCGGCGGGTTGTGCGAGGCGGTGACCACCACGCCGGCCACGCAGCCGAAGTGCTGGATGCCGAACGCGATCACCGGGGTGGGCGTGGGCTCGGTCACCCACAACACCTCGAAACCGGCACCGGCCATCACCTGGGCCGTGTCGTCGGCGAAGTCGGCCGACTTGTGCCGGGCGTCATAGCCGACGATGACCTTGCCGCCGTCGTGGCCCTGAGCGGTCAGCCATGCGGCGAAGCCCGCGGCCGCCTGCGTGACGACGGAGCGGTTCATGCGCGCGGGGCCGGGGCCGATCGCGCCGCGGAGCCCGGCGGTGCCGAACTCGAGCGGGCCGGCGAAGGCGAGCCTGAGCTCCTCCTCGGCGGCCTTGCGGAACGTCTCGTCGTTGGCCTGTGCCTGCACGATGAGGTGGTCGAGCTGTTCGCGGGTGTCGGGATCAGGGTCCATGTCGCGCCAACGGATGGCGCTGGAGAGCAGGTCGGTCATCAGAGCTTCCCCACGATCCTCGAGAGCAGTGCGGCGAGGCGGGGGCCCGCGTCCTTGCCGGTCTGGAGCACCTCGGTGTGGTCGAGGTTGGTCTCGCTGAGGCCGGCGGCGGCGTTGGTGACCAGCGACAGGCCGAGCACCTCCATGCCGGCCTCGCGGGCCGCGATGGTCTCGAGCGTGGTGGACATGCCGACGAGGTCGCCGCCGAGGATGCCGGCCATGCGGACCTCGGCAGGGGTCTCGTACTGGGGGCCGCGGAACTGCACGTAGACGCCCTCGGGAAGGTCGCCGGCAGCGTCCTTGGCGAGGTCGCGCAGGCGCTTGGAGTAGGCCTCGGAGAGGTCGACGAAGTTGGCGCCCTCCAGTGGGGTGTCGCCCGTGAGGTTGATGTGGTCCTTGATGAGCACGACGGTTCCCGGCGCCCACTCCGGGTTCAGGCCGCCGCAGCCGTTGGTGAGTACCATGGTCTCGGCGCCCCAGGCCTTCGCGGTGCGCACACCGTGCGCCACCGGGGCGACGCCGCGGCCCTCGTAGTAGTGGGTGCGGCCGGTGAAGATCGCCGCCAGCTTCCCGCCCTCGGTGCGCACCAGCAGGAGCTTCCCGCCGTGGCCGCTGACGACAGGTTTACTGAACCCGGGCACGTCGCCCAGTTCGAGCTCGCCGACCTTCTCGCCCAGCGCGTCTGCGCCCGACGACCAGCCCGAGCCCAGGACCAGGGCGATGTCGATCTTCTCCTCGCCCAACTGGCTGCGGAGATAGGTTGCGGCTTCATTGGCCAGATCAAATGCTTCACTCACGCCCATCAGCATAGGTGAGCGCCCTCACGCGCGCCGTGGCTATGGAAGGATAGGGCCGTGACCAAGGTTGTGATCATCGGTGGAGGGCCCGGCGGCTACGAGGCCGCACTCGTCGGAAATCAGCTGGGTGGTGAGGTCACCCTGATCGAGCGCGACGGCTTGGGCGGCGCCGCCGTCCTGAGCGACTGCGTCCCGTCGAAGACGCTCATCGCCACCGCCGAGGTGATGGTGCGCGTGAAGAACGCCCACCAGCTCGGCCTCCACATCCAAGCGGGCGACGTGACCGACGTCGTCAGCGTCAACCTCGCCGAGGTGAACGAACGCGTGCTGGCGCTGGCCCAGGCGCAGTCCGACGACATCGCCGCCAAGCTGCAGCGCGACGGGGTGCGCATCGTCAAGGGGCAGGCGCGCCTCGACGGCCCCAACCGCGTCATCGCGACCACCGAGGGCGGGGAGGAGGCGTTCGACGCCGACATCATCCTGCTCGCCACCGGCACCACGCCCCGTGAACTGCCCGATGCGCAGTGTGATGGCGAGCGGATCCTGAACTGGAAGCAGGTCTACAACCTCAAGGAAGTACCGGAGAAGCTGATCGTCGTCGGCTCCGGCGTGACCGGCGCCGAGTTCGCGTCGGCCTACGACGGCCTCGGCTGCAAGGTCGTGCTGGTGTCCTCGCGCAAGCAGGTCCTCCCCGGCGAGGACCAGGACGCCGCCGCAGTGCTTCAGCGCGCCTTCGAGAACCGAGGGATGGAGATCCTCTCCGAGAGCCGCGCAGTCGCCGCCCGTCGCGAGGGCGATGGCGTCGTCGTGACGCTGGAGGACGGCCGCGAGGTCGAGGGCTCGCATTGCCTGTTCGCCGTCGGCGCCATCCCGAACTCCGCAGGCCTGGGCCTGGAGGAAGCCGGGGTGGAGGTCAACGAGTGGGGCTACATCCCCGTCGACAAGGTCTCCCGCACCTCCGTGCGCAACATCTACGCCGCCGGCGACGTGACGGGCGTGTTCGCGCTCGCATCCGTCGCCGCCATGCAGGGGCGGATCGCCATGTGGCACTCGCTGGGCGACGCCGTCGCCCCGCTGAACCTGCGCACCGTCTCCTCGAACGTGTTCACCACGCCCGAGATCGCGACGGTGGGTGTGACGCAGAAGATGGTCGACTCCGGTGAAATCCGGGTCGCCTCAGTGCTGCTCCCGCTGGCCCCGAACGCCCGCTCGAAGATGCAGGGCTTCACCGACGGCTTCGTCAAGCTGTTCTGCCTGCCGACGACCGGCATCATCATCGGCGGTGTGGTGGTCGCCCCCCGTGCGTCTGAGTTGATCCACTCGGTGTCGTTGGCCGTCGCCCAGAAGGTCACCGTCGACGACTTCAGCACGGCTTTCACGGTCTACCCGTCGATGTCCGGCTCGATCGCCGAGGCCGCGCGGCGCCTGCACAACCGCGACGATCCGCTGATGACCCAGTAGGTCCCTGAGCGCGAGCGCCAGCGAGCGTCGAAGGGCCCCCGTAGCGAGTCTTGGGCGCTGAACTCTGGCTGAGGTCCGGCGACTTCCCGGCCCCGACGTAAACCCTTGCGCTCCGTCAGCCTGCCTCGCGCGGCCGGCCCGGAGGATCAGCCGCGGAGTTCGGGGAACTGCTCGTAGCGGTAGTCGACGACCTCGATGGCCGAGTCGTGCTCCCGGGCGCGCAGGATCACGCGGCGCACCTTCCCGCTCAACGTCTTCGGGAGGCCGCTGAACTCGATGCGGCGCACCCGCAGGTACGGGGCCAGCCGCTCCTTGGCGTGCTGCAGGATCGACAGCGCCGTCTCGGCCGTGGCCTCGAAGCCGGCCGCCAACGTCACGTAGGCCTTGGGCACCGCCGCGCGGATCGGGTCCGGCGCCGGGACGATGGCTGCCTCGACGACGGCGGGGTGCTCGATCAGCACTGATTCCAGTTCGAACGGGGAGATCTTGTAGTCGGAGGCCTTGAACACGTCGTCGGTGCGGCCGACATAGGTGAGGTAGCCCTCGTCGTCGACGGTCACCAGGTCGCCGCTGTGGTAGCGGCCGTCCGCCTGCGCCGTGGGGGTGCCGCCGAGGTAGCCGGACATCAGGTTGTAGGGCCACGGTTCCAGCGGCAGGGTGATCTCGCCTTGACGCGACTCCTCACCGGTGTCGGGGTCGATGATCTGCAGCTTCACGCCGGGCATCACCTTGCCCTTCGCGCCCGGCTTGACCCGCTCGCCGGGGGCGTTGCCCACCGTGCATGTGGTCTCGGTCTGGCCGTAGCCGTCGCGGATGGTCAGGCCCCAGGCGTGCTCCACCGTCGAGATGACCTCCGGGTTGAGCGGCTCGCCGGCGCCGACGATGTCGCGCAGGGCCGACGGCTTCGCGCCGAGGTTCGCCTGGATCATCATCCGCCACACGGTGGGCGGGGCGCAGAACGTGGTGACCTGCGAGTCCTCGAGCTCGGCCAGCATCTTCGCGGCGTCGAAGCGGGTGTAGTTGTACGAGAACACCGTGGCCTCGGCGAGCCAGGGGGAGAAGAAGCTGGACCAGGCGTGCTTGCCCCAACCGGGCGACGAGACGTTGAGGTGCACGTCGCCGGGACGCACGCCGATGAAGTACATGGTCGACAGGTGACCGACGGGGTAGCTCAGCTGCGTGTGGACCACCAGCTTCGGGTCCTTCGTCGTGCCGGAGGTGAAGTAGTAGAGCACCGGATCATCGACCTCGGTGACCACCTCGCACGGCTCGGCGGGGGAGTCGGCCGCCTCGACCATGCTCAGCCAACGCCCGTCGGCGTCGCCGGTGGTGATGAGGATCGGGCCGTCGATGCCGGCGAACTTCTCGGCGTCGACCGGGTTGGCAATCACGGCGCGGATGTCGGCACGGGGGATGCGGTCTTCGAGGTCGTAGTCCTGCAGGGCCTGGGCGGTCGGGAGGATGATGCCGCCGATCTTCATCACGGCCAGCATCGCGTCCCACAGCTCCACCTGGTTGGCGAGCATCAGCATGACGGCGTCGCCCTTGCCCACGCCGTTGGCGCGCAGCCAGTGGGCGAGTCGATCTGAGCGGGTGACCAGTTCGCCGTAGGTGTACTTCTCCTCGGCGCCATCCTCGTCGCGGATCCAGAGGGCGAGGTCGTCGCGGTCGCGCCCGATGGCGTCGAACCAGTCGATGGCCCAGTTGAACCTGCCGGCGATCTCGGGCCACTCGAACCTGGCGCGGGCTTCGTCGCCCTGCCCGGCGAGTCCGAGCAGCAGGTCCCGCGCGGCGCGGATCTTGTCAGTGGCGTCGGACATAAGGGCTCCTCAACAGCAAACCTACGGTCGCGTAGGTTACTGCTGACGTTACTCCGCAGGGGCTCAGCGAGGCCTGAGCGTCTCGTCAGGAAATCGGGGCCTGTGCTTGTGGATTTCCCACAACGCGGTCCCTGAGCCCTGATCCACCGAAAGCGGCGGCCAGGTGTCGGGTCCCTCGATACACCGCTGGAAAGGCCGGGTCGTTGCAACGTTTGGCGATGCGTGCGGGGCCTTTCCATCGGCACTCGGGACCCGGACACCGGTGGATCCAGGCTGAGCGTGAGCGTCAGCGAACGACGAAGGGGCCCCGCGGCTGTCTTGCACCTCATCCACAGTGGTCAAGGTCCGGGGCACGCTGCGGAGGCCCTTCGTCGTGCCCGGCTCCTTCGTCGCGGGGCACGCTCAGGGACCGGTCAGTCGTCGCGGGGCACGCTCAGGGACCGGTCAGTCGTCGCGGGGCACGCTCAGGGACCGGTCAGTCGTCGAGGAGCCCCATCAGCAGTGAGAAGCCGCCGATCATCATGGCGCCCGAGGTGATCTGGCGGATGACAGGATCACCGTAGTAGCGGCCGTAGTAGCCCTGAGCCCACGCCGCCTGGCGCGGGTCCTCCCAGTAGGGGACCGGCATCATCTGGCGGTTCTGGACCATGCGGATCGACGGGTCGTGGCCCGTGCGGACACGCTGGGCGTCCGCGGCGCAGGCCGGGACCTCGCGCATGGCGCCGCCGGGCGGGGCCCACTGCACGTTCTCGACGGAGGTGCCGTGCGCCGGGTCGAAGAAGCAGGGCGGGCGGTGCTCGGGGAGCGGCTGGCCGTTCACGCGCGCCTGGACGGTTGCGATGTTGTAGCGGCCCTCCTCGAGGATCTGGGCCACGCGCTTGATGTCGGCGTTGGTGCGGGCGTGCTCGGCGCGATGTTTGGCGCCGTCGTAGGCGTCCAAGGCCTTGCCGTAGTCTGCATTCGCCTCGGGGGTGAGCTCGCGGCCGACGACCTCGAGGTCGAGGTCGCGCAACTGCTCACCGAAGGTCGTGATGTCGCGGTTGACGGCATCGAGTGCGGCCTGGGTGACCGGCTGCTGGCTGGCCGGATCGAAGCCCTGCGGGTACCGCTGGCCGTAGCCGTAGCCCTGCTGGCCGTAGCCGATCTGCGGAGGGCCGTAGAACTGCTGGTTGGGACCCATCCCGATCTGCGGATAGCGTCGGGGATCCAGTTGCGGCGGGTAGTTGTCCCGGTAGCCCAGTGAGCTGCTGCTCCCGCGGGACAGACCCGTGAGGATCGAAACGACCATGATGATGAAGAACAGCCCGAAGATGCCGCTGAAGCCGAACACAATCGTGTCCTCCAATCGTGGGTGGTGAGAACAAGAATAGGTCGCTGTGCCAAGAACCGCCGGGAACAGCACAACGCCGGTGATGCGGGGACACCACCGGCGTTGCAGCTAGTAGGGGACTATTCGGCGTCGACGATCTCGCAGAGCACCTCGCCGGCGGTGACGGCCTGACCGGCTTCGACCTTGAGGCCGACGATCACGCCGTCGCGGTGAGCGTTGAGCGGCTGCTCCATCTTCATGGCCTCGATGACTGCGATCGCGTCGCCCTCGGCGACCTGCTGGCCCTCCTCGACGTTGACCTTGACGATGGTGCCCTGCATCGGTGACGTCAGCGAGTTGCCGCTCGGGGCCGCGACCTTGGCACCGCCGCGGTCACGCTTGGTGGGCTTGGCCTTCGACTTGGCCGCCGGGCGGCCGCCGCCGAAGCCGCCGGGGAGCTTGACCTCGACGCGCTTGCCGTTGACCTCGACCGTGATGACCTCGGGCTCCTCCGCGTCGTCCTCTTCACCGAGGATGCCGGTGTAGGCCGGGATCTGGTTGTCGAACTCGGTCTCGATCCAGCGGGTGTGGACGGCGAAGTTGCCATCGGCGGCCGCGTAATCGGGCTCGGTCAGCACGACCTGGTGGAACGGGACCACCGTGGGCATGCCCTCGATGACCAGCTCGTCCAGCGCGCGGCGGGAGCGGGCGATGGCCTCTTCACGGTTCGCGCCGGTGACGATCACCTTGGCGACGAGGGAGTCGAACGCGCCGGGGACGGTCATGCCGACGTGGTAGCCCTCATCCACGCGGACGCCGGGGCCGCACGGGGCGTGCCACTTGACCAGCGTGCCGGGGGCCGGCATGAAGTTGCGGCCGGCGTCCTCGGCGTTGATGCGGAACTCGATGGAGTGGCCGCGCACCTCGGGATCGGCATAACCCAGTTCCTCGCCGGCGGCGATGCGGAACATCTCGCGCACCAGGTCGATGCCGGTGACCTCCTCGGAGACGGGGTGCTCCACCTGGAGGCGGGTGTTGACCTCCAGGAAGGAGATGGTGCCATCGGTGCCGACCAGGAACTCACAGGTGCCTGCGCCGACGTAGCCGGCCTCCTTGAGGATGGCCTTCGAGGACTCGTACAGGAGCGTCTGCTGCTCGTCGGTCAGGAAGGGGGCCGGGGCCTCCTCGACGAGCTTCTGGTGGCGGCGCTGGAGCGAGCAGTCACGGGTGGACACGACCACCACGTTGCCGTGCGAGTCGGCCAGGCACTGCGTCTCGACGTGGCGGGGCTTGTCGAGGTAACGCTCGACGAAGCACTCGCCGCGG
>DURG01000034.1 GCA_012837465.1 Propionibacterium sp.
TCCACCTCGTCGGAGTCTCCGTCGAGCGGCGTGCTGCGCCAGGATCTGGGGCCGAGCAGCGACGCCGCCCGGGCCTGGTCGTGCGCCAGCGCCTTCGTGGGCGAGAGGTACAGCGCGGTGTGGCGCGGCCGGGTGAGCCGGGCACGGGTCGAGTCCACGGTGACGCCCACCTGCCCATGGACGGCGGCGGCGACGATGGGCATCAGGTACCCCAGTGACTTGCCGGAGCCCGTGGGCGTGCACACGATGGCGTGCTCCCCGTGGAAGAGCGCGTCGGCGAACTCCACCTGGTGGCGCCACGGCACCGGGATGCCCGCGCCCACGATGCGCTCGGCCGCCTCCTGCGGGAGCCAGTCAGGCCAGGCCGCGGGCACGCCGAGGGCGGCGTCCCGCTGCGACACAGCAGTCACCTCGTCGCGCTTGAGCACCCAGTCGAACGTCGTCACCCCTCAACTGTGCCAGCCAGCACCGACAGCACCGGGAGCGCACCCGATGGACAGATCGTATACAAAACTGATTTACCATTTAGACTCAGCCAATCGGCGAAGGCAGGAGGCTGGAATGACGAGAGGGGCCCGCGCGGGCAACATCGCGCTGCGCTACCTGACGTTCCTCGTCGGCATCTTCGTCATGTCGGTGGGCATCGCGATGACGGTGCACTCGAAGATCGGCACCACCCCCATCTCATCGATCCCCCTGCTCATGAGCCACGTCACCGCGTTCACGCTCGGCCAGTACACGGTGGCCATCAACGTGGTGCTGCTCATCGCGCAGATCATCATCCTGGGCCGACGCTTCGAGCCCATCCAGTACCTGCAACTCCCGGCGGCCTTCGTGTTCGGCGCCTTCTGCGACCTGTCGGTGTGGTTGCTGCGCGACCTCCAACCCCCGGACGTCTACCCGTGGCAGTTGCTGTACTCGGCCGTCGGGTCGCTCGTCCTGGGCGTGGGCGTGTGGCTCCAGGTCACCCCGCGCGTGCTGATGCTGGCCGGCGACGGCATCTCGGCGGCCGTGTCCCAGGTGACCGGGCGCGAGTTCGGCACGGTGAAGATCGTCATCGATTCCATCCTCGTCACGATCGCGGCGGTGCTCTCGCTGATCCTGCTGAGCGCCTTGTTCGGCGTGCGGGAGGGCACCGTGCTGTCGGCCGTTCTCGTGGGTTGGGTGGTGCGCCACCTCCAGCGGCGGGTGCCCTGGCCGAGGCGGCTCAGCCGCCCCTGAGCCTGGATCCAGGCTGGGGCTCACCCCCCGGCGAGAAAGCTCGTGAGCAGGCCGGCCACGATGGGCACCACCCCGATCAGGAAGAACGCGGGCAGGAAGCACACCATCAGCGGGATCACCGATCGCACGCCCACCGTCCGTGCCGACTTCACCGCCGCGTCACGGCTCTCCTGCCGCCCGTCGTCGGCGTGCATCCTGAGCACCCCGGTCAGGGACGTGCCCGAACGCTCGGACCTGGCGACGTCTGCGGCCACCCTCCCCCAGACCGGATGGCCCCGCAGCCCGTCCCACGCCTCCGGCCCGGCACGGCCCAGCGCCAACTGCGCGGCCACCTCCTGCAGCAGGCGCCGCGTGGCGGGCGGTGACACGCGGGCGACCGAATCCACGGCCGCCACCATCGGCTGCCCGGCGTCGAGGCACACGGCCAGGAAGCTGAGTGCCGCCGGCAGTTCCGCAGCCAGCGCTGCGGCGTCTGGGCCCTTCGCCGTGCGCCGGCGAAGCCAGCCGGGGGCGCGGAAGGTACGGCGGGCTTCCAGCCTCGCCAACGACGGCGGGCCAAGCGCCAGCGCGACGCCCAGCACGGCGAGCACTGCCGCCACCTCCACCTGATTCATCGCAGCACCTTCCTCCCCTGTGCCAACTTGTCGATCCACAGCACCCCGATGGCCGTGAGCGTGACTGCTGCCAGGACCAGCACCTGGCCCAGCACCCCGCCACCGAACAGGAACTCGACCGGATCTGCCCCTGCCGCGAAGCCCAGCAGCACCGCGAAGAAGGGCAGCGCGGCCATGATGTGCCCGCTGGTGCGGGCGGCGGCGAGTTCGGTGTCGATCACCGATTGGAGCTGCCGCTGCCGGCGCAGATCCTCCGCGACGACGGCCAGGACGTCCGCGACGGGGGCGCCGCTGCGTTCGCTGACCCGCCAGGCCGCGGCGACGGCGGCCATCCCGTCCTGCCCCCGCACCTGGGCCGCCCGCTCCA
>DURG01000035.1 GCA_012837465.1 Propionibacterium sp.
CGCGGTGCCGGCGGCCACGAGCATCGCACCCGTGGGGCCGGCGGCGTCGATCGCGATACCGCCGATCGCGGAACAGACCGAGACGCCCAGCAGTTGGCCGGTGCCGATCCAGCCGTAGGCCTCCGCTGTGTCGGCGAAGGGCACGGATCCCGCGATCACCGCAGAGACGGCCGCCAGCGCGGGCGCGATGCCGATGCCGGCGATGAACAGGGCCGCGGCCAGCCCCCAGAAGCCGGTCAACCAAGCCGCGAGCGACAGGCCCACCACCATGATCACGGTGCGCAACGCCAGGGACCAGCGGGAGATCGGGCGGTTGCCGGCAGCCAGGCCGCCGATGAGGGAGCCCACCGAAGCGATGCCGAGCACGAGGCCCGCGTTGATCGAGCCCTCCGGGAACGACGCGACAACGCCCACCTCGACCGAGGCGAACGCGCCCAGGAACAGGGCCGAGGTGACCATCATCAAGATGACCGACGGGTTCTGCAACACGCGTCCCAACTTGCGGGTCGCGGGTGGGATGACGAGGCGGCGCACCGCGGGGGCGAGGATGAACATGAGCCCGCCGACCACCTGGATGCCGACCACCACGAGCAGCGCCGTCGTCGTGCCGAAGGCGGCCACGAGCATGGTGATGGTGACCGGGCCGATGACCCAGATGATCTCCTGCAGGGCGGCGTCGAAGCTGAACAGCATGGTGAGCATGTCGCGCGGCGTGATGCGCGGGTACAGCGTGCGGACGGCGGGGATGACGGGCGGCACGGCAGCGCCGCCGAGGGCGCCGAGCACGATCAGCCAGATGAGCGGCAGCGTCGGGAACAGCGCCAGCACGATGAACGCCGACACCGAGATCACCAGGGTCGTCATCAGCACCCGGAACGTGCCGAACCGGCTCAGCAGGCGCGAGACAGGCGGGCCTGCGAAGGCCATGCCCGCGGAGAACGCGGCGAGCACCAGGCCCGCAGCGGTGTAGGTGCCCTGGGCGCGCTCGACGTGCATCATGATGCCGAGGGTGTACATCCCTGCAGGAAATCTGGCGGCCAGTTGCGCCACGAGGATGAGCGCCAATCCTGGTACACGCAGGAGCGCCGAGATATCACGCACCGGCACACTCTATGCGGTGGATCCCGGTGCCAACCAACTGGGTTCCGGGCGTTGAGCGGGGCGCCGTCGCGCGTCACCGCGCGTTCACCGATTGGTCATCACCTCGTGAAGTCACTAGAATGGTCCGCGGTGATGTGACTGAGTGGCCGAAAGTGCTCGCCTCGAAAGCGAGAGTAGGGAAACCTACCGGGGGTTCAAATCCCTCCATCACCGCCAGAAAACCCCCGGCAAGCCGGGGGTTTTTTCTGTGCTCAGGACTCCGTCGTGGGGGAGGGATCCGGGGACGGCGAGGGCGACTCGTCGGTGGCCTGCGGCGGGCGGCAGATCTGGCCACCCTGCGAGGACACCTGCTGGATCTGCTGCTCCGCGGGGGTGAAGCCCTGGAACTCGGTGCCCACCAGCACGTCGACGTCGCCGGTGATCCGGTCGTCGTACTCGATCACGGGGTCGATGAAGTTCGAGGCCACGAGGCGCACCATGGGGTACTCGCGCTCGTTGGCGCGGATGATGGTCTCCTTGACCTGCTCGTCGGTGTCGTCGACGCGGGTCACCTGATAGCCGTTGTCCGTCAGGAACGTGCCGACGCGACGCCCGAGGCCGGTGGTGAAACCGCCGTTGAAGACGCGGACGCTGACCATCAAGGGGTTGACGATGTCGGTTTGTTCCACCACGCACGGGGTGGGTGGCGTCGTGGGCAGCGGAGCGGTGAGTTCGCGCCAGCCCCACATGAAGCCCCAGCCGAGAAAGCCGAGCAGCCCCAGCAGGATCACTGGGGTGGCGATCAGGCGGAAGATACGCACGTGTGACTGTCGCTTTCGTTGGGGACCTGAAGGGAGATTACTTCAACTCGAGCACGCGTGCGTGCATTGTCTGGCGCTGTTGCAGTGCGGCGCGCAGTGCCCGGTGCAGCCCGTCCTCGAGGTAGAGCTCTCCGCGATAGGAGACGACGTGGGCGAAGAGGTCGCCGTAGAACGTGGAATCCTCCTCGAGCAGGGCCTCGAGATCCAGCGTGCGCTTGGTGGTCACGAGCTCGTCCAGCCGCACCTGATGGGGCGCGATGCCGATCCACTGCTTCTGGGTGTAGCCGTGGTCCGGATAGGGGCGTGAATCGCCGACTCGCTTGAAGATCACCTGTCCAGCCTACCCAACGGCCCCTCCGTTGCCGTGGCAGCCCGGTGACGTGTCCCCGCCGCGGCGGCCGATTCCCCCGCCCTCCCGCGGTACTTGTGGGAAAATGCGGGCGTGACTGACGTAGACCCCACCCAGCAGATCAAGGCCGGATACACCTTCGACGTGCCCGCGGCGACGCTCGGCGTCCTCGTCGACGGGGACCCCATCCCGGACGTGCCCATCCGTATCCCGTTGTCGATGTTCAACCGGCACGGCCTCGTCGCCGGCGCCACCGGCACCGGCAAGACCGTGACGCTGCAGGTGATGGCCGAGGCGCTCAGCTCAGCAGGCGTGCCGGTGTTCGCCGCCGACATCAAGGGCGACCTCAGCGGCATGGCCACCCCCGGCCCCGGCGGCGAGAAGCTGCTGGCGCGCACGGAGAAGCAGGGCCAGCCCTGGGAGGCCGGCTCCTACCCGTGCGAGTTCTATGCGCTGGGCGGCATCGGCAACGGCATCCCGCTGCGCGCCACAGTCTCGTCGTTCGGCCCGATCCTGCTCAGCAAGGTGCTGGGCCTCAACCAGGTGCAGGAGTCCTCGCTGGGCCTGATCTTCCACTACGCGGACCAGAACGGCCTGCTGCTGCTCGACCTCAAGGACCTCACCGAACTCATCAAGTACCTCATCTCCGACGAGGGCAAGGCCGAGCTCAGGGGCATCGGCGGCATCTCCACGGCGACGGCGGGCGTGATCCTGCGCAACCTTGTGTCGCTCTCCAGCCAGGGCGCCGACGTGTTCTTCGGCGAACCCGAGTTCGAGCCCGCAGACCTCATGCGTGTCGCGCCCGACGGTCGCGGCGTCGTCTCCCTGCTCGAACTGCCGGAGCTCTCCAACCGCCCCGCGCTGTTCTCCACGTTCCTCATGTGGCTGCTGGCTGACATGTTCTCCGAACTGCCCGAGGTGGGCGACCTCGACAAGCCGAAGCTGGTCTTCTTCTTCGACGAGGCACACCTGCTGTTCAACGGCGCATCGAAGGCGTTCCTCGACGCCATCACCCAGACGGTGCGGCTCATCCGCTCCAAGGGGGTCGGCGTGTTCTTCGTGACGCAGACCCCGAAGGACGTCCCCGACGACGTGCTCGCGCAGCTCGGCTCGCGCGTCCAGCACCAGCTTCGTGCCCACACTCCCAACGATGCGAAGGCGCTCAAGGCCACCGTGTCGACCTACCCGACGTCGCACTACGACCTCGAGGAGGTGCTCCAGCAGCTGAGCACCGGCCAGGCCGTCGTGACCGTGATGAGCGAGAAGGGCGCCCCCACCCCCGTGGCGTGGACGCAGATCTGGGCCCCCACCTCGACGATGGGGCCGACACCGGACGACCAGCTGAAGGCCGCCGTCGCGCAGTCGCCGCTGAACGCCAAGTACGGTGAGGCGATCGACCGGGAGTCCGCCTACGAGGTGCTCGCGCAGCAACTCGAGGAGGGCGCGCGCAGGGCCGAGGAGGAGCGTCTCGAGGAGGAGCGGGCCGAGGAGGCCAAGCGCATCGAGAAGGAACTGGCGGACATGGAGAAGGCGCAGGCCAAGGCGGAGCGCGAGCGCATCGCCGAGGAGCGCCGCCTCGCCCGCGAGAAGCGCCTGGCCGAGGAGGAGCGACGTCGCTGGGAGAAGGCGAACCCGTCGCTGGTGCAGCAGGTCACGAAGTCGCGGGTGTTCAAGGACTTCATGCGCACCGCGAGCCGGGAGATCGTCCGTTCCATCTTCGGCACGGGTCGCCGCCGCTGACCGCCCCCAGTGGGCGTGTAGCTTCTCGTCCACGCCGTGACCGGCGTCGCCGGCCCGCAGCGGTCAGTCGACGGTGTACTTGCGGACCTCCGGGTCCTCGCGCACCTCGTCGGAGAGGGCCTGCAACTGCTCGGCCAGTGAGGCTGCGCCGAGCTGACCGTGGAGGAACTCGCCCCAGAGCCGGTTGTAGCCCTCCCGTAGCCCGTAATGGTGGACGTAGCGCCAGGAAAACACGTCCTCGCCGGCATCCGCGAGCATCCGAGTCTGGGCCGCGAGCGCCGTCGACTCCAGGTCGGTCGGTGTCGAGCCACGCACGACGGTGGGGACCAGATTGGTGCGGGCGAACTCCTCCGCAACCTCGCGGGAGACCATGATGCGCAGCAACTCCTGCCCGCCGGCCGGGTTTTCGGCGGCCCTCGGCACGATGAACTGCTCCGTCGGCTGCGCATGGACGGCGTTGATGGGCAGGGTGGGGGCGGCGGTGAGCGTCGGGACCGGTGAGACCGTCATCTCGAAGCCCTCCGCCGTACGGGTCGCCATCTCCTTGGCGATCCACGAGCCGGACGGATAGAACAGCGCCCGGCGCTCCATCGACCAGCCGTCCTGCGCCTCCAGGTAGGTGCCGTCGTTGAGCACGAAGCCCTCCGCCACGCACTGTTCGAGGGCCTGCAGGACGCCGGCGACGGCGGGGTGGGCCCAGCCGTCGGCCGCCAGCGAGTCGAGGGCGCGGCGCACGTCGTGGCCGCCCTCCTTGATGGCCGAGGCGATCGCCAACTCCGCGTAGTAGTACGCCGCGTCGTCGCCCCAGGTGAACAGGTACTGACCGTTTGCCCGGGCGTCCTCGCCGAGCAGCAGCAGTTCGTCCCAGGCGACGGGCACTGACCAGCCCTGCGCCGCGAAGTCGCTGGCGGAGTGCCAGAGGCCGTAGACGCTGAGCGCGTAGTTGAGCGCGACGAGGCGGCCGTTGAACGTGCCGGCCTCGGCGACGCCGCTGTAGAGGGTCTCGCCCACGATGTCGCCCTCGAGGTTCTCGGCCGCGAGGAGGTCGTCGAGTTCGAGGAGGTCGGCGGCGATGTCGGCCAACGGGATGGAGCCCGCTCCGGTGTTGTCGATGAGATCCGGGGGAGTGCCGCCGTCGAACGTCGAGGCGACGTCGTCGCTGATGCTGGTGCTGCTGCGCACGATCACGCGCACGCCGTCGTGGGCCTCGCGCAGTGCGTCGGCGGCCGAGCGGACGTAGCTGACGCCGAACGCGCCGTCGAAGATGAGGGCCTGGACGCGGCTGGGCTCCTCCAGCCCGAACGGGAGGGTGGGCGTGGGCTCTGGCGTCGGGGTGGGAGCGGCGGTGGTGGGCGTCGGAGTCGTCGTCTGGGCGGTGGGCCCGGGGCTGGGCGCCGGTCCAGGCTGTGACACGCACGCCGCGAGCGGCGCCACGGCGGCTGCCGCGAGGAGGTACCGCCGCCCGATGTTCGTCATGCGGAAACCGTACAACCTCGACGAGCCACCCTGCGCGCATGCACCCCCCTCGGGCTGCCGCACGGGGCGCCAACCCAAAACGA
>DURG01000036.1 GCA_012837465.1 Propionibacterium sp.
ACCCTCGAGGACCTCGGAACCGTCACCGCTGCCCGCCGCGCCGCCAGCGCCCGCCCCACCGCACCGCGTCGGCTGGCCCGCATGATCCTGGCCCCCATCGCCGTGCTCTCGGTGACGGGCCTGGCCGCTGGGCTGCTGATCGCCCCGCCCGCCAGCGACGATGTGACGGACCCCGGCCACACCTCCCTGCAGGCGGCCCCGCTGGGCATCTCCCGCAACCAGCAGCGCGCGGAGCTGAAGCCGTCACGCACCCCCGTCGTCGAGGCTCCCACTGCCACGCCTCCGATCACCCCGACGCAGGAACCGCTCGACACCTCGGTCGCGGCGCAGATCGACGAGGCGCTCGCCCCGGCCCCCACGCCTGAGCCCACGCCCACGCCCACGCCTGAGCCCACCCCAGAGCCGACGCCGACCCCCACGCCGACCCCAGAGCCCGTCGCGGAGAAGAAGCCCGCATTCGACCCGTCCAAGCTGGGCGAGGTTGCGGGCAGCCGCTACGCCACCGCGTCGGTCAACGTGCGCACCGGGCCGGGCACCGGCTACGACGTGCGCCGCACGATCGCCGTCGGCGACGAGGTCTCGATCACCGACGTCGAGGTCGACGGCTGGCGCCAGGTGCGCATGTCGAAGAGGGCCGGCTGGATCAAGGGCTCCTTCCTCACCAAGGACAAGCCCGCCCCGAAGCCGAAGGCCACCGCCACGCAGACCAAGTCCGCCGAGACGAAGTCCACGAGCAGTTCAGGCTCCACCGCTGGCGCCTGCAAGAAGGCCGCCGGCATCGAAAGCGGCCTGACCGAACGCACCCGCGGCGTCCTGCGCGCCGTGTGCGCCAACTTCCCGAAGGTGAGCTCCTACGGCGGCCGACGCTCCGGCGGCGGCAACCACGGCGCCGGCAAGGCCATCGACGTGATGGTGAGCGGCTCCTACGGCTGGGAGATCGCCAACTGGGCGCGCGCCAACGCCAAGGGCCTCGGCATCACCGAGGTGATCTACGAGCAGAAGATCTGGACCACCCAGCGCGCCGGCGACGGCTGGCGGGGCATGTCCGATCGCGGTTCGGTTTCCGCCAACCACTACGACCACGTGCACATCTCGGTGCGCTGAAACAACTCTGCGAAATCAGAGTGGGCAATGTGGATTATCCACATTGCCCACTCTGATTCTGCAGGGATTTTGCGGGAGCCCCGAGTATCAGGATCCGTCCGGCGTATCAGGACCCGTCCGGCGCCACCTCCGGCGGCGCGGCGCTGTCCCCAGCGCTGTCGTAGGGCACGAAGGTCACGGCTCCCCCGTCGAGGCCCACCTCGTCGCGGCCGATGCTGACGAACTGGAGCGCGGCGTAGTCGCCGGCCTCCCAGACGACGCCGAGGCGCCGGGGACCTCGAGAGCTACCGGGTCGCCGTCGACCAGCACTACGCGCCGCTGCTGCGCGTGCTGGACTCCTCGAAGAAGGCCGCCACCTCCGTCTGACCCCAAAGACAGGGTGCGGGTGTCACCGTCTGGCATGCAGATGTCTCACTTGTCCGGGAACACAGCTCTGGAGCCATGTTAGGACATAGCGCACCCGCGAGTAGGATCCAGCTCATGGTGGAGTTGTCGACGGCGGCCTGGGTGATCCTCGGCCTTGCCGCCCTCTTGATCGGGATCGCCAAGACGGCGCTTCCCGGAGTCGCCACCATCTCCGTCGCAGCCTTCGCCGCCGTCCTGCCAGCCCGGGAGTCGACCGCAGCGCTACTGGTGCTGCTGATCGTGGGCGACCTCGTGGCCGTGTGGACCTACCGGCACGACGTGGACGTCAAGGCGCTCCTCCGCCTCATCCCGAGCGTGCTCGTGGGGCTGGTGATGGGCGCCGCGTTCCTTGCGTTCAGCGACGACACCCTCATGCGGCGCTCGATCGGCATCATCCTGCTGGCGCTCACCGCGCTGACGCTCTACCTGATGAAGAAGGGCACGCTGAGCAGCGACAACGCCCTCGCCAACCCCAGCA
>DURG01000037.1 GCA_012837465.1 Propionibacterium sp.
GGGCGTGATCGACCGGTTCGACCAGGACGTGTCCGCCCACCATTTCCGGGTCGGCGTCGCCACCTTCGTCCGGGGCATCTCGCAGTAGGCTGGGCCCATGAATGCGCAACGCAGGCGTGCCCGGCTGACGATCGTGCTGGTCAGCGTGCTGCTTGCGCTCGTCGCATGCGGCGCCGCCGGTGCGCTCAGCCCCTCCACCTACTCCGGTGAGCCCGACGCGCAAACCCTCGTCGTGCGGTTCACCGTGCCGGCCAGCGACGGCGTCTCCGTCACCACGGAGGAGACCGACACGACCGTCACCATCCATGCGGAACTGGTGGAGGACGAACGGCCGGGTGGCGACGAGGACGTCGAGCTCGAGGTCGAGGTCCCGCTCGAACGTGCCCTGGGTGCCCGCGAGGTCGTCGACGGCCAGGGCAGGGCCATTCCGCATGTGTGACGGGCCTTCGCCTCGGCTACTGTCGCCACATGAGTGCATTCCCCGAAGGCGACAGCATCCGTGTCGTCGGCCATGCCGAGGCGCTGGCCGTGGTCCAGGACCCCGAGACGTTCTCGAGCCAGGTCTCACGCTTCCTCCAGGTGCCCAACGGGCTCGACGGCGAGGAGCACGCGCAGTTCCGCGCGGCACTGGATCCCTTCTTCGGCCCCGACCGGATGGCCGCACTGGAGGACTCGGTGCGCGACGTGGCCCGCGAGGCGGTGGCCCGCCTGCCGCGCGACGAGCCCGTCGGCGTCATCCTGCAACTCGGCGTCGGCTTCGCCGTCGACGCCATGCTCGCCTGGCTCAACTGGCCGGCCAGCCTTCGTGACGAGCTGATCGAATGGGTGCGGGAGAACGCGGAGGCCACCCGGTCCGGCCACCTCTCCCGCACCGCCGAGGTCGCCCAGTGGTTCGACGACATCATCGGCCGCGTCATCGACCCGCGCATGGAGCGCATCGAGGAGGAGCCACGCGACGTCACCGACGAACTGCTCCGCCTGGAGGTGGGCGGCCGACGGCTGGAGCGCCCCGAGCTCATCTCGATCCTGCGCAACTGGACCGGCGGGGACCTGGGCTCGCTCGCCCTGTGCGCGGGCGTGGTGTTGCACCAGGTGGCGGCGGACCCGGCCATCGAGGCCGACGTGCGGGCCCGCAGGGAGGACCCGGTTCGCCTCGCCGCCGCCATCGACGAACTGCTGCGCATCGACGACCCGTTCGTCAGCAACCGTCGCCTGGCGACCCGCGACACCACCGTCGGCACCTGCCCCGTCACGGCCGGGCAACGGATCGTGGTGGACTGGACGAAGGCGAACCGCGACACCCAGCGGTTCCCTGACCCGGACCGCTATGCGCCCGAGGAGAACGCGGCGGCCAACCTCGTCTATGGCGCCGGGCCGCACGTGTGCCCCGGCCGGCCGCTGGCGACGCTGGAACTGCGCGTGCTGCTGGAGGAGGTCCTCGACGCCACCAACGACCTGTCCCCGGCCCAACGGCCGGGCGTGCGGGCGGTGCGGCCCCTCGGTGGCTGGCTGCGCACCTACATCGTGCTGAGCTAGCCGGCCTTCCGGCTGAGGGAGGCGACGACCAGGCCCAGCACGCCCAGCGCGAGCGCAGTATAGGCGACGTGGAGGCCGGTCTGCGTGAAGTCGAGGAAGGACTGGGTGCCGCCGTTGACGATCCCGGTGCGGATGGCGGCGGCCAACGAGTCGCCGCCGGGGAAGCTCACGGTCTCGACCACGGAGCGCCCGAACCAGAGCCCCACCACGGCGACGACGGAGGCGAGCGCCAACGCGACCCAGCGCCCGCGCCGCGACCCCGTGAACATCGCGACCACGACCAGCACGCCGGAGGCCAGGTAGAGCCACGGCCAGTTGCGGGCCGCGGCCACGCCGTCGGCCACCGACCTGCTGGTGGAGGCATCCGGCTGGCCGAGCGGGAGCCTGGCCTCGTCGAACTGGACCTGGTCCAGGTATGTGTGGAGGGCCTCGGGGGCAACGGCCGTCAACCGCGACCTGCCCAGGTCGACCAGCGGGGTCAGGTCGAACCAGATCGTGGGCGACTCCAACGCCTCGTCGCGGTGCACCTTGTCGAGTTCGGCCACGTACGCGGCGCGGGAGCGGTTGATCGACTCGTTCCACGCGCGCTGCATCCCCGGGTCCGCGAGGGCGGCATCGACGGCGAGGTTGACGACTCCGTCGACCTGTGCGCCGATCACCGGGTGGGCCAGCAACTCCGTCGGCACGGCGCGCCTTGTCTCGGCGACGAGGGTGTCCTTGAGCGCGCCCACGACCTGAGGATCCGAGGCCAGCGGGCCCACGATGCGCTGCATGGGGGCCGGCGTGCGCGCCAGCCTGTCCAGCCACTGCGCCCCCATCCCGCCGAAGCCGACCACCACGGCCACCAGCAGGAGGGTGAACGCGATGAACGAGCGCATGAAACTCATGCGGCAAGAGTAGACGCAGTGGGGGACAACCCCGTCCCGCGCCAGTGTCCACGGAGAGGACATCGATTGGCATACCTATTCGGTCTATGGAATAGTTTTCCCATGACGTTTTCAGTGGCGGTGGCCGGATGCACCGGCTACGCGGGCGGGGAGTTGCTGCGGCTCCTGCTGCAGCATCCGGACGCGACCATCGGGGCCCTCACGGGCAACTCCAGCGTCGGCGACCGCTTGGGCGTGCACCAACCCCATCTCGCTCCGCTCGCAGATCGCATCGTCGCGCCGACCACCGCGGAGGAACTGGCGGGCCACGACGTCGTCTTCCTGGCCCTGCCGCACGGCACGTCCGCGGCGCTCGCCGAGCAACTCGGCGAGGAGGTCCTCATCGTCGACGCCGGCGCAGATTTCCGCCTGAGCGATGCCGCCGCCTGGGAGAAGTTCTACGGTAGCCCCCACGCCGGGACCTGGCCCTACGGACTGCCCGAACTGCCCGGCGCCCGCGAGGCGCTGGCCGGCTCGAAGCGGGTCGCCGTGCCAGGCTGCTACCCGACGGCCACCACGCTCGCCCTCCTGCCCGCCGTCGCCAAGGGCCTGATCGACGCCTCCCAGATCTCCATCGTCGCGGCCTCCGGCCTCTCGGGCGCCGGCAAGTCCCTCAAACC
>DURG01000038.1 GCA_012837465.1 Propionibacterium sp.
CCCCTCGGGGCGGCCTTTTCGCGCATCGGGCTGGTCCCTGAGCGTCGCGCTCTGCGCGGCGACGGAGGGCGCCCGCAGCGTTCTATGTACTTGTGCCCGTGGGCCGAGGTGACAGATCGGCTGCAGGGCCCCTTCGTCGTCCGCTGGCTCGCAGGCTCGCTGGCGGACGCTCAGGGAGCGGCGGAGGCTCAGGGAGCGGGCGGACGCTCAACCAGCGTGGTTCTCGATCGCCTTCTGGTAGACGTCGACGGTCTCCTGGGCGATCTTCGCCCACGAGAACTCGTCGATGCAACGCTGGCGGCCGGCCTTGCCGAAGCGCTCCGCGAGGCCCGCGTCCCGGGTGACCTGGTTGACCTTCTCCGCAAAGGCCTCTTCGAAGCCCGACACATATGCCGGATCCTCGGCCTGCGCGGGATCGTAGGGGACCAGCAGGCCGGTCTCGCCGTCGACGACGACCTCCGGGATGCCGCCTACCGCGCTCGCGACGACGGGAATCTCGCAGGCCATGGCCTCCAGGTTCACGATGCCGAGCGGCTCGTAGATCGACGGGCAGGCGAACACGGTGGCGTTGGTGAGCACCTGACGCACCGAGGCGCGCGGCAGCATCTCCTGCACCCAGATCACGGGCGCGGTGCGCTGCTTCTGCAACTCGGCGAACGCGTCGTTGAACTCGGCGGCGATCTCCGGGGTGTCAGGGGCCCCAGCGAGCAGGACGACCTGCGTGTCGGGGTCGAACTGGGTGGCTGCGCGCACCAGGTGGACGAGGCCCTTCTGCCGGGTGATGCGCCCCACGAACGCCACCGACGGCCGGTCGAGGTCCACGCCCAGTTCCTTGAGCACTGTGGTGTCGCGGTCCGGGCGGAACTCGTCGGTGTCGATGCCGTTCTTGACCACGAACGTCTTGGCCGGATCAAGGTTGGGGTAGGACTCGAGCACGTCACGGCGCATCCCCGCACTGACGGAGATGACGGCGTCAGCGGCCTCGTAGGCCGTCTTCTCGGCCCAGGACGAGACGCGGTAGCCGCCGCCCAACTGCTCGGCCTTCCACGGGCGGTGGGGCTCCAACGAGTGGGACGTGACGACGTGCGGGATGTCCCTCATCAGCGCCGCCAGGTGGCCGCCCATGTTGGCGTACCAGGTGTGGGAGTGCACGATGTCGACGTCACCGATCGCCGCCGCCATCGACAGGTCCGCGCCCAGCACCCGCAGCGCTGCGTTCGCGCCCGGCGGGAAGTCCTCCGCGTGGGCGGTGGCACCCTCGCGGGGCTCGCCCATGCAGTGCACCTCGACGTCGATCAGCTTGCGCAACTGGGGCACCAACTGGGCCACGTGGACGCCGGCTCCGCCATAGATGGAAGGGGGGTATTCGCGGGTCAGGAGGGACAACTTCATCGTCATGCGAACATCGTCGCACAATCCACCGCCGCGGGCGCCGATCCGGGAGTGGGCATTTCATGGAATCGCCCGCACATGCTCCGGAAAGGCAATAGGTTCAAGGCATGGTCGCACGCCCCAAAGTTCTGTCCATTGTCCTTGCTGGTGGTGAAGGCAAGCGGCTCATGCCGCTCACCGCGGATCGCGCCAAGCCGGCCGTACCGTTCGGTGGCACGTACCGCCTGATCGATTTCGTGTTGTCGAACCTTGCCAACTCCAATCTTCGACAGATCGCGGTGTTGACGCAGTACAAGTCCCACTCGTTGGACCGCCACATCTCCAAGACGTGGCGCTTCTCGACGATGCTCGGCAACTACGTCGCCCCCGTCCCGGCGCAGCAGCGGCTCGGCCCGCGCTGGTACCAGGGTTCGGCCGATGCGATCTACCAGTCGCTGAACCTCATCGTGGACGCGAAACCCGATTACATCGTGGTGTTCGGCGCGGACAACATCTACCGGATGGACATCGAGCAGATGCTCGACGCGCACATCGACTCCGGCCTCGGCGCCACCGTCGCCGGCATCCGCGTGCCGCGCTCGGAGGCCTCCGCGTTCGGCATCATCGACGCGAGCGCGGACAAGAAGATCAAGAGCTTCCTCGAGAAGCCCGCGGACCCGCCCGGCCTACCGGATTCTCCGGATGAGTCGTTCGCTTCGATGGGCAACTACGTGTTCTCCAGCAAGGCGCTCCTCGAGGCGCTGAAGGCGGATGCTGAGGACCCGACGGCGCGCCACGACATGGGCGGCGACATCATCCCGTGGTTCACGGATCAGGGCCAGAGCCAGGTCTACGACTTCAAGGACAACGTCGTGCCCGGGGCCACCGAAAAGGACATCAACTACTGGCGGGACGTGGGCACCATCGACGCGTTCCACGAGGCCCACATGGACCTGGTCAGCGTGGAGCCCGAGTTCAACCTGTACAACAACGACTGGCCCATCTGGACCGACCAGGTTCAAGCGCCCGGTGCGAAGTTCGTCATCCGCGGCCGCGCCGAGGATTCCATCGTCAACGCTGGCTGCATCATCTCCGGCGGCGAGGTGGAACGCACCGTGCTGAGCCCCAACGTCCACGTCGACAAGTGGGCACAGGTCTCGGATTCGGTCCTCATGGACGACGTGCGCATCGGCCGCGACTGCGTCGTGCGCCGCGCCATCATCGACAAGAGCGTGGTGATCCCCGACGGCGTGCAGATCGGTGTGGACCATGAGCATGACCGGGCCCGCGGCTTCGACATCTCCGCCGGCGGCGTCGTGACCGTCGGCAAGGGCGTGGAGGTGCCGCGCGACTGACGGCGAGCATGGACGACGGGCCC
>DURG01000039.1 GCA_012837465.1 Propionibacterium sp.
CGCGGGGCTGTCGGGCAGGAGTGCCGCTGCGAGGGTGGGGTTGTCGCTGCCGCCGGTGCGGGCCAGTTCCTGGCGGGCACGGCGCACCGCGGCGAGCAGTTCCCGGCCGTCCTCGATGCGGGCCCGCGGGTCGCGGCGGGTGGCGGCGAGGACGAGGGTGTCGAGGTAGTCGGGGATCTGCCAATCGGCGTCGTGGCCAATCTCGGCGAGCCGCTCCGACGGCTTCTCGATGTCGACGTTCACGTGCCGGTAGGCGATCTGGTAGTTGTTCTCGCCGGTATGGGGCTTCTTGCCGGTGAGCAGTTCGAACAGCACGACGCCGGCCGAATACACGTCGCTGCGGCCGTCGGGCCGGGCGTGCGTGACGAGTTCCGGCGGGAGGTAGGAGGCAGTGCCGACGAGGATGCCGGTGGCGGTCATCTGCGGGGAACCGACTTGGCGGGCGAGCCCGAAGTCGGCCACCTTGACCTGCCCACGGCGGGTGATCATGACGTTCTCGGGCTTGATGTCGCGGTGCACCACACCGGCTTCGTGGGCGGCGGCGAGCGCGGCCGCGACCTGTTCGAACAGGTCGAGCGCCTGGTCCGGGGGGAGGGGCGCATCGCGGCTGATCATCCGGCGCAACGTCTCGCCCTCGATGAACTCCATCACGATGTAGGGCTGGCCCTGCGAGGAGCCCTGGTCGAAGATCGAGACCACGGACGGGTGGGACAAGACGGCGGCGGAGCGGGCCTCACGGTCGAACTTGGCGGCGAACTCATCGTCCTCGCCCAGGTCCGAGCGCATGACCTTCACCGCGACCACGCGTGACAGGCGTCGGTCACGCGCTCGATACACCGTGGCCATGCCTCCGCGGGCGACTTTCGCCACGATCTCGTAGCGCTCGTCGAGCACTTGGCCGACCAACGGGTCGAAAGTGCTGTTCATGCCACTCCATGCACGGTCGGGGAAGGAGGCCGTGGGCCCGTTTGCTGGACCCGATTCTAGGCACCCCACCCCAAGGGGGCCGGTACCGGCACGCGGGTTCGGTACCAAAGTGCTTCCCGCGATGTCCTTGACGCTATAGATTGCCCTTGTGACCGCACCACTGTCCCTGACCACCCGTCTCAAGTTGGCCCGCCTGGCCATCGTCGTGCCCCCGGAGCGCTCCGGCCCCGAGGCCGCGGACCTTGCCGCCCACGGCGCGGACCTGCTGGTCCTCACGAGGGGTGAGCGCTCCGTCGAGGAGGCCGCCGAGGGCATTCAGGTGGCCCGGAACCGGCTGTTCGGGCTGCAGACCGTCGTCGCGGCCGATGACTCCGAGGTCGCCGAGGCCTCTGGCGCAGACGTGCTCTTCCTCAAGCGCCCCGGATGGCGCCCGTTCGGGATCAGGCGCCCGCACGAGTACGCGCTGCTGGGCCGCTCGATCGACGGCGCCGAGGACGCGGACAAGATCGACGACGACCCCTTCAACTTCGCCTTCGTCGGCCCGGCCGTGGTGGGCGGGCAGGCCAGCGACGCCATCGCCGAGATGGCCCGCCAGTACCCGCCGACGGGGCTCCCGGCGGGGCCGGTGTGGTTCGCCGCCGGCGGCATCTCGTCGCAGAACGTCGACTCGGTCGTCGCTGCGGGGGCCCGTCGCGCGGTCGTGTCGACGGCGATCTTCCACGCGGAGGAGCCGTTCCGGGAGGCGCGGGCCATCGCCGACGTGCTGAAGGCCGCCTGGGATGAGGACCCCGGCGCCCAGGACTACGCGATGGCGTCCTTCCGCTGAGCCCAGATCCGGGGCCGTTCACGGCGGATGGCCTTGGTCACCCACCAGGTCAGCTCCACCAATCCCATGCCGATGAGGCCTGCCACGACGCCGAAGGTGATCTCGTAGGGGTCGCTGATGTCGAGTTCCAGCAACCGGCGGGCGAACGGTAGGAAGAACACCAGGAAGTAGAAGCCGTAGGCGAACGCCACCAGGCCGAGGCGCCACCAGTGGTAGGGGCGCGCGACGATGGACAGCACCCAGGTGGCCGTCATGATCAACGCGATCAGCGTGGCGGTGGAGGCCTGCGTCTCGGCCTTGTCCGACACGTCGCCGAAGCCGCGGGTGACCACGTAGGTGATGATCGCGGCGCCCGCCACGATGAGGCCGCCGGGGATGGCCACCGCCAGGGTGCGCCACACGAAGCCGGGCCGGGCGCGCTCCCGGTTGGGGGCGAGGCTCAGCAGGAACGCCGGGATGCCGATGGTGAACCAGCCGACCACGGTCATCTGCAGCGGCAGGAACGGATTGGGCAGCCCCATCAGCCCGATCACCAGCGCCAGCGTGATGGCGTAGATGGTCTTGGTGAGGAACAACTTCGCGACGCGCTCGACGTTGCCGATCACCCGTCGGCCCTCCGCGACGACGTGGGGGAGCGTGGCGAACCTGTCGTCGAGGAGCACGATCTGTGCGACGGCGCGGGTGGCGGGGGCGCCAGAGCCCATCGCGACCCCGAGGTCGGCGTCCTTGAGGGCGAGCACGTCGTTGACGCCGTCGCCGGTCATCGCGACGCTGTGGCCGCGCGACTGCAGAGCGTCGACCATCTGGCGCTTCTGCTCGGGCGTGACGCGCCCGAACACGTCCGCCTCGTCGACGAGGCGGTCGAACTCCTCGCTCGGGGCGGGCAGCGTGCGCGCGTCGATGACGTCGCCGATCTTGACGCCCAACGATCGGGTCACGGCGCCGACGGAGGCAGCGTTGTCTCCGGAGATGACCTTGAGCTCGACCCCCTGGTCCTGGAAGTAGGCCATGGTCTCGGCGGCGTCGGGGCGCATCAGCTGGTCGAGGACCAGGAGCGCGATGGGCGACAGCGGGCCGGGGGCGTCGGGGGAGTCGACGCGGGTCTGGCACTCGGCCAGTAGCAGCACCCGCCGGCCCGTGGCGCTGATCTCCTCGGCCCGGCGCACCAGTCGGCCGCCGCCGGCGAGCACGTCGGGTGCGCCCAGCACCCAGTGCCCCTCGCCGTTGGTGAAGCTGATGCCTGACCATTTCTTGGCCGACGTGAAGGGGGCCCTGGCCGTCATCTGCCACGGCTCGGCGGCGGGGTCGATGGCCTCGGCGATGGCCTGCATCGAAGCGTTCGGTGCGGGGTCTGCAGCAACGAGTTGCGCGAGGATGCGTCGGGTCCGGTCGGGGTCGTCGGTGAGGTCGATGATCTCGCCGAGCGTCATGGCGTTCTGGGTGAGGGTGCCGGTCTTGTCGGCGCACACCACGCTCACGCGGGCGAGGCCCTCGATGGCGGGCAGTTCGTTGACGAGGCACTGGCGGCGGCCGAGCCGGATGATGCCGAGCGCGAAGGCCATGGAGGTGAGCAGCACGAGGCCTTCGGGCACCATCGGCACCAGCACTGCCACCATGCGCAGCACCGATTCCTGCCAGGTGGTGTCCGGCTGGTTGAACTGGACGTAGATCGCCAAGGCGCCCACCGGGAAGAGGAGGTAGCTGACGATCCTGAGGATCTTGTTGATGCCCTGCCGGAGTTCGGAGGAGACCAGCGTGAACTTGGCGGCCTGTTCGGTCAGTTGCGCGGCGTAGGCGTCGGCGCCCACCTTCTCCGCGCGGTAGGTGCCCGTGCCGGCGATGACGTAGGCGCCGGAGAGCACCGGGTCGCCGGGGCGCTTGGCGACCGGATCCGCCTCGCCGGTCAGCAGGGATTCGTCCAGCTCCAGGTAGTCGGCGGCGACGACCGCACCGTCGACGACGACCTGGTCACCGGGGGCGACGGCGATGAGGTCGTCGAGGACCACCTCGTCGCGGCTGATGCGCCGACGCTCGCCGTCGCGCAGCACGATGGGGTGCGCCTCGCCGACCACGGCCAGGTTGTCGAGGGTGCGCTTGGCGCGCAGTTCCTGCACGATGCCGACGATCGAGTTGGCGATGATCAGCAGGCCGAACGCGCCCTGGAGGAGGTGGCCGGTCACGACCACCAGGCAGAACAGCACGAACAGGATGCCGTTGACCCGGGTGAAGACGTTGGCGCGCACGATGTCCCACGTGCTACGCCCAGAGCGGGAGGGGAGCGTGTTGACCTTGCCGGCCGCGACCCGTTCGGCGACCTCGGTGGAAGTGAGCCCCCTGAGCTCAGTGGGCACGCTTGACACTCCGCTCGGCCAGTTCGGCCAGAGCGGTGCGGCCGTCGGCGGTCATCTCCACGCCGTCGAGGACGGACAGGGCGTGACGCATGTTCTCCTCGATCAGGCCGTCGACGTGGGCGCGCGCCCCAGTCGACTCGATGATCTGTGCTGCCCGGTCGACGTCGGTGTCGGTCAGCCCCTCGCTGCCGAGCATGTCGTCGAGCTCGCGGGCGTCGTCGTCGGAGGCGTTCGAAAGGGCAGTCAGGACGAGGACGGTGCGCTTGCCCTCATGGATGTCGCCGCCGTGGGGCTTGCCGGTGACGGCGGGGTCGCCGTAGACGCCGAGCACGTCGTCGCGGAGTTGGAAGGCCCGCCCGATCACGGAGCCGAACTCGGCGAGGGCGCCGAGGAGCTGGTCGCTGGCGCCACCGAGGGCGGCGCCGATCAGGGAGGGGCGGCGGATGGAGTAGCTGGCGGACTTGTACTCCAGGACGCGACGTGCCACGTCGAGTTCGTCGGCGAAGGAGGCGGCTCCGGTGATGCCGTACTGGGCGCTGACGTCGAGGAACTGCCCGGCGGTCACCTCGGAGCGCATGGCGCTCAGGTGCGGGCGGGCGCGGTCCAGGCCGGGTGCGCCGGACTGGTCCACCATCTCGATGCTCCACATGAGCAGGAGGTCGCCCAGCAGGATCGCCGACGAGGTGCCGAACTCGGCGGCCGAGCCGCGGCCGCCTCGCTCAGCGTGGAGGGCCTCAAGTTGCTTGTGCGCCGCGGGCAGGCCGCGGCGGGTGTCAGCGGCGTCGATGAGGTCGTCGTGGACGAGCGCGGAGACGTGGAGGAGGTCGAGCGAGCTGGCGACATCGAGCAGCGGCTGCGGGTCCGACGGCTGCCCGGCGGCGGCGACGTAGCTCCAGTAGCAGTAGGCGGGGCGCAGCCGCTTGCCGCCCGCAGTCGCCTGGCGAGCGATGGGCAGCAGATCCGAGGAGCCGATCTCCTCCAACATGGCCGCTTGACGGTTCAGGAAACCGTCGATCGTTTCGCTGATCGCGGACAGCAGGTCGGGGTTGAGCGGGGAGGTCGGGTCTGAGGGAGTGCGCACGTGGGCAGTTTAGTCGAGCCCGCGCGGGCTTCCCTATGGTTGGAGCATGCCTGCGACCACTTCACGACCCCAGACCGTGGGAGACCTGCTCTCCTCGGCCCGGGGTCCCCTCTTCTCGTTCGAGTTCTACCCCCCGCGGTCCGAGGATGAGGAACCCATCCTGTGGCGGGCCGTGGAGTCGCTGGCGCCGCTCGAGCCCGATTTCGTCTCGGTGACCTACGGCGCGACGGGGTCGCGCCGGGACCGCACGATCCATGCGACGCGACGCATCGCCGTCGAGGACGGGCCGCTGACGGTGGGCCACCTGACGTGCGTGGACCAGTCGAAGGCGGACATCGCGGAGGCCCTCGCGGCCTACCGCGAGGTGGGCGTGACGAACATCCTGGCCATCCGCGGAGACATGCCCGGCGGAGGGGAGTGGACGAGGCACCCCGATGGCCTGGCCAACGCCACGGAACTGGTGCGCTTCATCAAGGAACAGGGCGACTTCTGCGTGGGCGTCGCTGCGTTCGCGAACCCGCACGAGACCACCAACGACCCGGACCTCGATGCCCGGATCCTGCTGGACAAGGTCGAGGCGGGGGCCGAGTTCGCGATCACCCAGTTGTTCTTCGACGCGCAGCCCTACGTCGACATGGTGGCCAGGGTGCGAGCGCTCGGCTGCGACATCCCGATCATCCCGGGCATCATGCCACTGACGGTCATCACGCAGATCGAGCGGTTCGCGGAGTTGAGCGGCCAGCCGCTGCCCGACTCCTTCGTCGCCGACCTCCGCGCGGCGGGATCGAAGGAGGAGGTGCGCGAGATCGGCATGGCGCACTGCCTCCAGTTGTGCCGCACCCTGCTCGACGCCGGCGCGCCCGGTCTGCAGTTCTTCACGCAGAACCGCAGCAAAGCCACGCGCGAGATCCTGGCTGCTCTCCGCAGCGACGACTGACCCTCGTACTTGGCCATGCGCCGGCCCCCGGACGCGACGGAAGCAGGCTAAGCAACACTCCCGAAGGTTCAAAGCAGGGGCTGATGGGGGCCCGACAGGGTTAGGGCGGGCGTTGTGGACCCCGATCCCCAGGCCCAGCACCACCCGGGCCCAAGAGATCGGGATCCACATGGGCGGGGAGGGCCCCCATCAGACCCTGCGGAAGCAGGCTGGTGTAGAGCCCAAATGCAAGCTGCGGGGGCCCCTTCGATACGTTCGCTCGTACCTCGCGAACACTCAGGACAGCGCCTTCGACGTGTCACGGTCCTCGCAAGCTCGGACGCGACACGCTCAGGGACCAACGGCGGCGACCTGGCTCTGACGCTCAGTGGGCGGTCACTCGAGGAGTTCGCGCCACTTGGACGTGTCGACGTCGAGGGTGACCATCCGCTGCGTCGCTCGGGTCAACGCCACGTAGAGCACCCGGATGCCACCTGGTGCCTCGTCGACGATCTCGTCCGGCGACACCACCAGCACAGCGTCGTACTCCAAGCCCTTGGCCTGCAGCGCGGTGACCACGATGATGCGGTCCTCGAACGCCGCCAGGCGCGGATCCTGCATGACGTACAGCTGCACGTCGCGGAGCCGTGACGGCGGGACCACGATGCCGATGGTGCCGTTGACCTTCGCGGCCAGCTTCAGCAGGTGCTCGCGCAGGGAGTCGTGCAGCTCCTCGGACGTGGTGGTGTCCAGCAGCGGCTCGATGCCGGTGGAGCGCACCGCCTTCGGCAGGTCCGCGTCGGGGAACACCTTCGTGATCACCTTCGATGCGAACTCGAACACCTCGCTGGGGGAGCGGTAGTTCGTCGACAGCGTGAACGTGCGGCTGGGCGCGCGACCGACCAAGTCGGACAGCGCCTGTGCCGTCTCCTCCTGATTGGGGTAGGAGCTCTGGGCCGGGTCACCGACGATCGTCCACGACGACTGCGGCCCGCGCCGGCGCAGCATCCGCCACTGCATGGGCGTGACGTCCTGGCCCTCGTCGACCAGGATGTGCGCGTAGGTGGTCTGCGGGTCCTCATCGGGGTCCACGTGCTTCTCGTGGCGCAGCAGGTCCGCTGTGGTGAGCACCTCGGCGACCTCGCCGCCCTCGAGGAACATGTCCAACTCCTGGTCCGGGTCCTCCGGCGGGGTGCCGAGCACGTGGAGCAGCTCGTCGAGCAGGGCGACGTCCGCGACCGACCAGCCGCGCACGATCTCCTGGCCCTCGTCGACGCCTGCGAGCCAAGCGTAGGAATCCACCAGCGTCCTGCGCTGTTCCGCGTTGAGTCGGTCGGCCACCACGTCGACGACGGCGGGGTCGGCCAGCCGGGCCAGCACCCGCGTCGCGCTGAGGGCGGGCCACCAGGCATGCATGAACATCGCGAGGTTCGGGTGCTCGCGCACGTGCTCCTCGAGTTCGTGCGGCTCGATCTCGACGTCGTCGGGGAACTTGCGGATCAGCGCGTTGGCGACCAGGTCGGTGGCCATCTTGCGGCCGCGGTTGAGCTTGGTGGCGGAGAGGACCTGCTCGCGGATGCGGTTCAGTTCATTCTCGCCGAGGGTGAGCACCTCGCCTTTGACGGTCACGCGCACGCGGCTGACGTCGTCGTGCGACGACAGGGGGGTGCGGACCAACTTCTTCAGGACGGGCAGCATCGCCAGCGAGCCCTTGAGGGTCGCGGCGGCTGCGCCGTCGATGCGCTCGGTGCTGAGGCCCAGCACGTCGGTGGCGACGGCGCCGATGGCCTTCAGCGTCACAGAGTCCTCACCGAGGCTGGGCAGCACCCGCTCGATGTAGTTCATGAACACGTTCGAGGGGCCGACGACGAGGACGCCGCCCTTCTCCAGCCTGGCCCGGTTCGTGTAGAGGAGGTAGGCCGCGCGGTGCAGTGCGACGACCGTCTTGCCGGTGCCGGGGCCGCCGGCGATGATCGTGACGCCCTGGTAGGGGGCGCGGATCGCCTCGTCCTGCTCGGCCTGGATGGTGGCGACGATGTCGCGCATGGTGCGCCCGCGCGCCCGGCTGAGGGAGGCCATGAGGGCGCCCTCGCCGAGGATGGGCAGGTCAGTGTCGGCGGAGGCGTCGAGCAGGTCGTCCTCGAGGCCGACCACCTTGTCATCGCGGCAGCGCAGCACGCGGCGCCGGATCACCTGCATGGGCTCGGCGGGGGTGGCGCGGTAGAACGGCTCGGCGGCCGGGGCACGCCAGTCGATGACCAGCGGTTCGTAGTCTTCGTCGCGCACGCCGATGCGGCCGATGTAGCGGATTTCGTCAGTGGTCAGGTCGATGCGGCCGAAGACCAGGCCCTCGTGCTCCGCGTCGAGGATCGCCAGCCGCTTGGCAGCCTGGTAGGCGAACGCGTCACGCTCGAAGAGCGCAGTGCCGTCCTCCTCGCGGAGGAAGTCGGTGCGGTCGGTGACGAAGATCTCCCGGCCCTGTTGGGCAAGGTTCTTGGCGCTCGCCGTCGCGGTGGTCAGGTTGTCGTAGACCCGGTCGACGTGAGCCTGCTCCAAGGCGATCTCGCGTTCCAGGTCCGCGCGCGATGTGGTGGTCAAATCAGACCTTCCTCCGTGAAAGACAGACAATCAACCTTACTACCTTGCGGTGAACTGCAACCGACGGTCCGATCAACGGAGCATCATCAGGTGTGGTGGCCGCAGTTTGCATGCCTACAGGGGTATGGCAAAGTGGGGCGGGCACGTCACCTAGCCGATTGAGTGGATTCGATGCCCGGAGATAAGCAGACCATGTCCAAGGACCGATGGATCGTCCTGGGGGTGTTCGCAGTCCTGGTGATCGCGTTGATCGCCTTCTCCCAGACTCGCCCGCTCAACCGCGCGGACGAGGCGCAGCCTGCGCCGCCCGCCGCGACGCAGGGCTCGGAGCAGGAGGCGGCTCCCACGGAGGAGCCCGCCGCCGAGATCCACGAGGACACCGAGGTGGATGCCGGCTCCGAGCAGGCCGAGTACGAGGCATGGGTCACGCAGGAGTTCCCCCGCCGCACCGACGGCGACCCCATGGCGATGGGGGCGGTCGACGCCACCGTCGTGATGACGGAGTGGGCCGACTACCGCTGCCCCTTCTGCTCGGTGTTCGCCGAGGAGACCCTTCCGCAACTGCAGAAGTACATCGACGACGGCACGCTGCGCGTCGAGTTCCGTGACCTCGCGATCTTCGGCGACGAGTCGGTCAAGGCCGCCACCGCCGCGCGCGCCGCCGGGGTGCAGGGCAAGTTCTTCGAGTTCCAGCACGCGCTGTTCGCCGCGACGCCCAACGAGGGCCACCCGGACATCCCCGACGACCTGGTGCTCGGCCTCGTCGAGGACCTCGGCCTCGACGTGGCGCAGTTCGAGGCCGACTGGCGTGACCCGCAGCACGAGCAGGGCGTGTACCTGGATTCGCAGGAGGCCCAGGGCATGGGCGTCAGCGGCACTCCGGCCTTCGTGGTCGGCACCCAGTTCGTCAGCGGTGCGCAGCCCCTCTCGGAGTTCGAGCGCATCATCGAGGCGGAGGCCGCGAAGCTCGGATGACCATCGGATACGCCGGCTCCTTCCTCGGCGGCATGGCGGCCATCCTGAGCCCCTGCGCCGCCTTGGTGCTGCCCGCCTTCTTCGCCTACGCGTTCGGCCAGGCTCGCGCCCGGCTCGTCGGCCGCACCGCGCTGTTCTACCTCGGCCTGCTCATCACCCTCGTGCCGCTCGGCCTTGCCGCCGGTGCGCTCGGCGGCCTGCTCACCACCCACCGCGACACCCTCGCGATGGTGGGCGGCATCGTGCTCATCATCTTCGGCCTCATCATGGCGCTGGGTGTCCAACTACCCATCCCCGGCCTGCGGCAGCGCGGCGACCCGAAGGGCCCCGTCGGAGCGGTGCTGCTCGGCATGACCTACGGCCTGGCCGGCGCCTGCACCGGGCCGCTCCTCGGCGCCGTGCTCACCGTCGCCGCGGTCAGCGGCAACGCGGTGCGCGGCGGCCTGCTGCTCGCCCTGTTCGGTGCGGGCATGGTGGTGCCCCTGGTGGTCCTCGCCCTGTTGTGGGACAAGCTGAAGTTGGGTGAGCGGATGCGGCCCAAGCCCATCAAGGTGGGTCCGTTCTCGACGTCGCTACTGGGCATCGTCTCCGGCCTGCTGTTCATCGGCGTCGGCATCCTCTTCATCACCACCGACGCCACCTCGGGCATCGGCGGCATCCTCGACGCCACGCAGCAGTTCCACCTCGAATCCTGGCTGCGCGAGATCGGGCTCAACGTGCCGGACCTCGCCGTCGTCGCGGTCATCGTGCTGGTCGCGGGATTCTTCCTGTGGCGCTGGCTGCGCCGCCCCGCCGCCGACTGATCAGCCGAGCCGGGGGAGCGTGAAGGCCTTGTTGGTCGGGCGCGGGTCCTCGCCCGTGAGCCGCTCGTGCAGTTCGTAGACGGCCAATGCCGCGCTGGCCAGTTGCCCCCATGGTGCCGCCCCCGCCGGTGACGTGCTCGACGCCCGCAGTTGCCCGCCGTCGTCGATGGGCGTGCCCAGCGCCGGTCTCCGCTGCCACCACCGGGTGGTGGGGGCGTGCGGCCGGCAGTCGATGTCGGCCGGGCCGTCGTTCGAATCGACGATTCGCACGCTCCTGTCCGCCAGCCTTGCCCAGAGCAGGTCGACGAGCCGCTCGGCAGGCTGCGGCACCCCGGCCTCAGTGACCTGCCAGCGCCCGAACATCCGCTCGAGCAGGAGGGGGAGTGCCGCCATCCCGGGCCGTTCCGGGCCCAGCGCCAGCACGACGTCGGCCAGCGGCGTCGTGAGCCTGCCGGCGACGTCGGCGACGGTGCGGTCCAGCCACAGCGCGCTGCGCTGCTGCTTCGTGCGCACGGGCTCGGTGCCCTCGAGGGCGTGGCGGCGGAAGGCCTCCCACACGGGCATGAGGTCGTCGAGCAGGTCGCGCCAGCGGCCGGCCTCCTCCTCGCTGAAGGCGTCTGACAAGGCGTAATACTGCGCCCCGCGCTCGGCGGGGAGGTCGAGCACCGTGCCGTCACCCAGTTCGTGGCGGGTGGGTGGCGCCTCCACCAGTTCCAACCCCGCACCGTTGAGGGCGGTGACCAGGTGGGCGCCGGACTTCTTGAACAGGTCCCGCCAGGTGGCGGGCAGCACGATCGTCCGGGGCAGGGGGTCGACGGCGTGGCCGGCCCTGTCGAGGGTCACCTCGTGGCCCAACCGGGCGAGCCGCGCGGCGGCCGCCATCCCGGAGAGCGTGGCACCTCTGACGATCAGCATGGGGTTCATCGTAGGGCCCTTTCCTTTTGTCGGGGGAGCCATCTATAGTGAATATCACTGCACACCTGTTCGATTAGTTCGGGGAAGCTCTGGTCCGAACGGGTGTGTGGTGAATGGGCCACCCCGGCCCGGCGCAGCTTCGACCCCTGCGCCGGGCCGGGGTTCCCGGGTCGAACCACAAACCGCTGATATTCGAGTGTTCCCCGGGAGGTAGCCCCGTGCGCAGGTACGACGACCCCATTTTCGTGTTGTTCTCCGATGAGCCCAGGCAGTTCATCTGGAAGGAACGCCTCCTACTGGTCAAGGAGGTCCAAGGCCGTTGGAGCCGCGCCACTGACTGGTGGGCGGGGCAGCAGGCGCGCGCGGCACGGGGCGAGGCCGTGGCATCGGCAGCAGGGGCGGACCTCCTCGGGGAGCGCGAGGTCTGGCGCGTGGAGGCCGGCAACGGCCGGCACCGCGGCGTCTACGAACTCGCCCGCACCATCGGCGCCGAAGACTGGGTGCTCCAGGCGGTGCTCGACTGATGTTCACCCACCTCAGGGTCGCCTCCGGCTACTCCTTCCAGTACGGGGCCTCGCACCCCAGCGCACTGGTGGCAGAAGCCGTCAACCACGGCATGGACGCGCTGGCCATCACGGATCGCGGCGGGCTCTACGGCGCCGTCCGGTTCGCCAAGGCCTGCCTCCAGGCGGGCATCTCGCCCATCGTCGGGGTGGATCTCGCGGTGCGCCCGGACGGCTGGCTGGCCCGCCGTCGGCCCACCGCAGCACGTGGCGGGCAACTGCGC
>DURG01000040.1 GCA_012837465.1 Propionibacterium sp.
CCCGTTTCGCCGTGGGGCAAGCCCGAGGGCCGCACCCGCAGCAAGAACAAGGCGAGCAACCGCCTGATCGTCCGCCGTCGCAAGACCGGTAAGAAGCGCTGATAGGGAGCCTGAAGAAATATGCCACGCAGCCTGAAGAAGGGCCCCTTCGTTGACGACCACCTGCAGAAGAAGGTGGACGTCCAGAACGAAAAGGGCACCAAGAACGTCATCAAGACCTGGTCGCGCCGTTCGATGATCGTCCCCGACATGCTCGGGCACACCATCGCGGTGCACGACGGCCGCAAGCACGTCCCGGTGTTCGTCACCGAGTCGATGATCGGCCACAAGCTGGGCGAGTTCGCTCCCACGCGTACCTTCAAGGGTCACGTGAAGGACGACAAGAAGGCCCGTCGCCGCTGAGGCGCGAGATAAGGAACTGATTCAACTATGAGCAACGAAAACGGCAACAGCCGTCGTCGCGAGAACCTGCTCGGGGATCGTCCTGGCTCGTTCGCCATCGCGCGCCACGTCCGGATGAGCCCCATGAAGGTTCGTCGCGTCATCGACCTCGTTCGCGGCATGGACGTCAAGGACGCCCTCGTCGCCCTCAAGTTCGCCCCGCAGGCCGCTTCCGAGCCGGTCTACAAGGTCGTGGCCTCGGCCGTGGCCAACGCGGAGGGTGCTGAGGCACTGCGCGCCGATGACCTGTACATCTCCAAGGCGTTCGTCGACGAGGGTGTCACCCTCCGGCGGATCCGCCCCCGTGCGAAGGGTTCGGCCAGCCGCATCCTCAAGCGTGGGTCGCACATCACCGTCGTCGTCGAACCGAAGGGAGCCTGAGTCATGGGCCAAAAGATCAACCCGCACGGTTTCCGTCTCGGCATCACCACCGACCACAAGACCCGCTGGTACAGCGACAAGCAGTACTCGGAGCTCGTGGGCGAGGACGTCAAGATCCGTGAATACCTGACCAACAACCTGGAGCGCGCCGGCATCTCGTCGATCGAGATCGAGCGCCGCTCCGAGCGAGTCACCATCTTCCTCCACGCCGCGCGTCCGGGCATCGTCATCGGCCGCAACGGTGCCGAGGCCGAGAAGACCCGCGCCGGGCTGGAGAAGCTCACCGGCAAGCAGGTGCAGCTGAACATCCTCGAGGTCAAGAACCCCGAGATCGATGCTCAGCTCGTCGCCCAGGGTGTCGCCGAGCAGCTCGGTGCCCGCGTCGCCTTCCGTCGCGCCATGCGCCGTGCCCAGCAGACCGCCATGCGTGCGGGCGCCAAGGGTATCCGCATCAAGTGCTCCGGCCGTCTCGGTGGCGCTGAAATGTCTCGCTCCGAGGGTTACCGCGACGGCCAGGTGCCGCTGCACACCCTCCGCGCCGACATCGACTACGGCTTCTACGAGGCCCGCACCCAGTTCGGCCGCATCGGCGTCAAGGTGTGGATCTACAAGGGCGATGTCGCCGGCACCCGCGCCGAGCGCGCTGCCCAGAAGGCAGCCCGTCAGGCAGCCCCCGCCGGCCGTCAGCGTCCGGGCCGTCGCCCGGCACGAGGTGAGGGTCGCGGTGACCGTCCTGAGCGCGGCGGCCGTCGTCG
>DURG01000041.1 GCA_012837465.1 Propionibacterium sp.
GATGCCCGCCTGGAGGGTCTTGGGCAGCAGCAGGGCGAGACCGCTGATGATGCCGGAGATCAACGCCATCCCCAGGAGCCAGGGCATCTCGAGGACGATGGCCAGCACGATGATCGCGGCGACCAGGCCGGCCAGCTCCCGCGCGCCCCTCCGCGTCGTCTTGGCACCCAGGCCGCTGACCTTGGGGGCGACGGCGGCGCGGTCCGGGCGCACGTAGGCCAGGCTCAGGACGGCCTCGCTGATCGTGAGGTCTGCGGGGAGGAACACCTCCTCCGGCGGTTCCAGCTTCTGGTGTGCCATGTCCGCGTAGGCGACGCGCACCCGGCCGTCGCTGCGGACCTTGCTGATCTCGAGGAGCGCCGTGGTGGGGGTGTCGAGGTCGCCCATGCCGCCGATCGCAATGGTCTTGCCGGCCCAGTCGCCCAGCATGGAGCGGAGGGGTACGGCGGGCCAGGGCATGGGTCCCAGCGTAGGGGGTCAGTCGCGCAGCCAGGCGCGGATGGAACGCACCCGCTCCTCGACCTCGGCCTGGGTGGCCTTCGCGAGCGGCGGGCCGCCGCACTCGCGGCGCAGGTCCGCGTGCACGTGGCTGTGCGGCACGCCCTTGAGGCGTGCGTACTGGCTGACCAGCGAGTTGAGTTCCTTGCGCTTGGACGCCATGGCGCGGTGCAGCGCCACCTCGGGCTCGGCCTTGCGGTCGCTGCGCTCGCGGCGCCGCAGTTGGCGACGCTGCCGGTCCGCCAGCAGCACGCTGACCTGCTGCGCGTCGAGGAGGCCGGGCAGGCCGAGGTAGTCGGCCTCGTCCTGGCTGGTCGGCTCGGCGTGCATGCCGAACGCCTGCGAGTCGAACAGCACGTGATCGAACGTCGCCTTGGATTCAAGCGCCTCGAACGAGCCCAGCAGGTCGTCGGCGGCGGTCTCGCTGCGGTTGGCGGCCTCCATCAGCGCCTCGGTCTCGGCCCAGATGTCGGTCTCGTCACCCTTGGGCTTGCCGAGCACGTGGTCGCGCTGCTTCTCCAGGGTCGCGGCGTGCGCCAGCAACACCGGGACGGTGGGGAGGAACACGGTGGCCACCTCGCCGCGGCGGCGCGAGCGAACGAAGCGGCCCACGGCCTGCGCGAAGAACAGCGGGGTGGAGGTGGCGGTGGCATAGACGCCGACGGCGAGCCTCGGCACGTCGACCCCCTCGGAGACCATCCGTACGGCCACCATCCAGCGCTCCTCGGACTGGGAGAACTCGTCGATCTTGCCGCTGGCCTTGCTGTCGTCGGAGAGCACGACGGTGGGCTTGGTGCCGGTGATCTCCGTCAGGACCCGCGCGTAGGCGCGGGCCGCTGTCTGATCGGTGGCGATCACCAGCCCTCCCGCGTCGGGGACGTGGCGGCGCACCTCGCTGAGCCGCCGGTCCGCGGCGCGCAGGACGGCGGAGATCCACTCGCCGGTGGGGGAGAGGGCCGTGCGCCAGGCGTGGGCGGTGAGGTCCTTGGTGGTGGGCACGCCCAGGTCGAGTTCCAGTTCGTCGCCGGACTTGGTGCGCCAGCGCATCGGCCCGCCGTAGTTCATGAAGACGACCGGCCGCACCACGGAGTCGCCCAGCGCTTCGGCGTAGCCGTAGGTGTAGTCGGCCCGAGACTGCATGACGCCCGGTGCCAGCTCGTCGTAGGCGACGAACGGGATGGGGTGGTCATCGGAGCGGAACGGGGTGCCGGTCAGCGACAGCCGGCGCTCGGCGTGGTTGAAGGCGTAGAGGATGGCCTCGCCCCAGCTCTTGGAGTCGCCCGCGTGGTGGATCTCGTCGAAGATGACGAGCGTCTCCTTGGAGTGGCACAGCGCCTCATACACGTAGGAGCGGGCGGCGACCCCGGCGTAGGTGACGGCCGAGCCGTGGAACTCGCGGGAGCGGCCGCGGCGCGAGGAGCCGCCCAGGCCGGGATCGAGCTGGATGCCGACGCGGGCCGCAGCGTCGGCCCACTGCACCTTGAGGTGCTCGGTGGGGGTGACCACCACGATGCGTCGGATCTGCCGGGTCTGCAGGAGCGTCAGCGCGACGCGCAGCGCGAACGTGGTCTTGCCTGCGCCCGGGGTGGCGACGCAGAGGAAGTCCTTGGGCTGGTCCCGCTCGTACTGGTCCAGGGCCTCCTGCTGCCAGGCGCGCAGGGACGACGCGGTGCCCCACGCGGCGCGTTGGGGGAAGGCGGGGGA
>DURG01000042.1 GCA_012837465.1 Propionibacterium sp.
CATCTCGCTGAAGCTCGGCGTGGGCGCCGACGCCCTCAGCTACCTGGTGGACCTCGGCCTCCCCCAGCAACTCCCGGAGGTGCTGACCGCCTTCAACCGCGACCCCGAGATCAAGCGCGAGGCCGTCTGGGCCGGGCCCGTCATGCGCACGGGCACCCTGTTCGCCCGACGCAAGCGGGGTCTCGTCGAGGTGAAGGACGACGGCCCCTGGGAGGAACTGGAGTACAAGCTCGCCACGCACCAGTCGATGCTCCTCGAGCTACCTGAGCTACGGGCGCTGCGCGACGACCTCGCGGCGTGGCGGTTCTACGACGCGCTGCGCACCGACACGGAGGCCCCCGCCCGGCAGCCGCGGGTGGGGACCCGTACCTGGGCACTCGCCAGCGACGGCTCTGACGTGGCCGCGGCGCTGCAGACCATCGTCGAGCGGGGCAAGGAGCCCATCGACGAGTTCATCCAGGACGCGTTCCCCGGCAGCAGGCTCGCGGTGACCGCCACCGATGGAATGTTCGACCTCACGTTGCAGCAGCCGGGCATGCTGCGCCCGCTCCATGCGGCGGAGTTGTCGGACGGCACCCTGCGCTACCTCATGTGGCTGGCCGCGCTCCTGGCCCCCGTCCGCCCCCCGCTGATGGCGGTCAACGAGCCCGAGAACAGCCTCCATCCCACGCTCATCCCGGCGCTGGGCAGGCTCATTGCCCGCGCGGCCGTCGACACTCAGGTCGTGGTGGTGACGCACTCGCAGCCGCTCGTCGACGCGCTCACCGAGGCCGTCGACGAGGACGACCTCGAACTGGTCGAGTTGGAGAAGGACACCGGCGAGACGGTCGTGGCGGAGCAGGGGCTGCTGACCCGCCCCCCGTGGGAGTGGGGCCGCAGGTAGCTACTTGCGATTGATGACCACGGTGCCGAGCAGCAGGTCCGTCAGCGCGCGGCGTTCCGCCCCGATGACGACGGCGGGCAGCACGAGACACTTCATCGCCGTGCGCAGGATCGCGCGCCACCAGCCGATTGGCCGGCCGTTCAGCTGGACGATGCCGATGCGGGCGATCAGCTGGCCGAAGGAGCCGCCGGCCAACGCGGTGAGGATGCTGGCCTCGACGAAGTAGACCGCCATGATCATGAACGACCGCCACCCGCTGCCGGTCATCACCTCGGTGCCGAACAGGCCGATGGCGACCACCATGCTGGCCGCCCAGTCGCCGATCATCGCGGCGATCCGGGCGCGCCAGGACGCAAGCGACCCCCGGCCCACCTCAGGGAGGCCGAGGGTCTGCCCGGGGTAGGTCGCGGGGGTGTCAGTCACGCGCGGCAGCCTATCAGCGGGCTGTTCAGTGGTCGTGGCCCTTGATGACCATCATCATGATGTTGATGCACATCATGATGAACTTGTAGCCCTGCGTGATGGGGTTCTGGCGGTTGGCCTTCGTCCACTTCGTGGGCACGGGGGCATCGGGGTACTCGGTGATGACCGGGGACTTCTTCTGGATTTCTGTCATGTCGATCACTCCGGGATGAGCTGCCAGCCGGGCAGCGCCTTGGCCTTGTAGATGAACAGGTGGTGGAGCATGACCTTGACCCAGTGGCCGTGCAGGCCGATCTCGCCGCGGGTTCCCTTGAAGTTGCGGCCGCCAGTCTTCGGGTACTTCTGGTAGTCCGGCACGACGGGGAACATGGTCATGGCGGCAGCGGAGCCCGAGAAGGCGCCGGTGCCCGACGAGGCGACACAGGCCGCGCCCATCTTGGCCATGGAGGCCTCCTGGGCGGCCACGGAGGCGCCCTGCTTGATGCGGTCGCGGATGGTCATGGCGACGGTCTTGCCCATGACGCCCGACGGCATGCCGGTGCGCGGCGGGGCCGGCGCGATGACGGTGCCGTTGGGCGAGACGCGGGGCTTGGAGATCGCGTGCGGCGGGGCGAAGGCGATGCCGACGGCGAACACGTTCGGGTAGCCGGGCACCTCGTAGGTGTCGGGCCAGTCGGCGGCCTCCCACTCCTCGTAGGGCTTGGGCGTGTAGTTGGCGTCCACCTTCATGAAGCCCGACGGGGCGAACATGGTGTCGGTGATGTCGCTGCCGTCGCGGTCGAGGGCGGTGAGCCCGACGCCGCCGAACGGGGGCAGCAGCATGGCGAAGTCGAAGTCCTGCTCGTACTTCTCACCGTCGAGCGTCTCGTAGTGGATGACGCCCGGGTCGACTTTCTCGACATGCGCGCCGAGGATGGAGTGAACGCCACGCTCGGTGAAGATCGACTCGGTCCACATGCGGGAGGTCTGCTGGTACCCGCTCTGCTTGAACATCATGCCGTCGACGCCGAAGTCGCCGAGTTCGGCCTCGTTGGTGAGGTAGATGATCTCGGCCTTGTCGCGCACTCCCGCCTCGCGGATCTCGTGCTCGACGTTGAAGGTGTACTCGAACGCGGCGCCCTCGCACGTGCACATGCCGTGGCCCATGCCGATGACGATCTTCTGCTTCTGGCCGGCCTTCAGGCGCTCGATGGTCTTGGCGAGCTCGTCGGCTGCGTGGACGGCGTGGTCCGCGGTGCAGACCGACACCGAGTTGCCGCCGTCGGGGCCCAGGCCCTGGGTCGCCTCGAAGCGGAGCTTCGGGCCGGTGGCGTTGATGAGGTAGTCGTAGGGCAGCGTGATCATCTCGCCCCTGGAATCGGCGAGGGTGGATTCCACCTCGACGGTGGGCGTCGCGTCGTCCATGGTGCCGTGCGGGCGGATGACCCTGCCATGGGCCTGCACGAAGTTGATCTTGCTGCGCTTGTAGATGGGGGCGAGGTCGAAGGTGACCTGCTTCTCGTCCATGATTCCCACCCCCACCCAGATGTTCGAGGGAATCCAGTTCCACTTCGCGTTGGGGCTCACCACGGTGATGTCGTGGGAGCGGCCCAGCATTCGGCGCAGGTGCAGCGCGGCGGTGTGCCCCGATACTCCTGCCCCCAAGATGACGATGCGTGCCATGAGGTGTATCTCCACGTCTTTGTAGATGGACGCGGGACTGCGCCCAACACCCTCATCGTATACCCCCCAGAGTATTTACGCCACTTCCCCTGCGCCGTGGGCGAACAGAGTTCCCCCGCCAGGGCACCGAATGAGAGGGTTGCGTCATGCTTCTCCTTGTCGGTCGACTCTGGGTCGATCTCTGCCGGGTCTCCGCCGGCATCTGTCAGCGCTGACCGCTGCCCACCTCCCGACGACCCCAAGCATTCAAGGAACCCCCATGTCTTCAACCCTTGAGGCGCGCCCCGACGCGCCCACCCAGGAACCCCCCAAGCCCTTCTACACCCGCCTCGGCTTCCAGATCCTCGTCGGCCTCGCCGTCGGCCTGGTGCTCGGCTTCGTCGCGCTCGGCCTCGGCCCCGGCGTCGACGGCGAGCGCAACTGGCTCACCACCCTCCTCTACGAGGTGGGCTCTGCCTACGTGAAGCTGCTCATGCTGCTGGTCGTGCCGCTCGTGGTCACCGCGGTGATCTCTTCGATCGCCCGGCTGCAGCAGGTGAGGAACGCCGCCCGCCTGGCCGTCCAGACACTCGTCTGGTTCGCGATCACCGCGCTCGCCAGCGTCGTCGTCGGCATCCTCGTCGGCCTCGCGGCCAAGCCATGGCTGACCGCCGGCGTGTCCGGCGACTCCGCCGGCGCCCCGAGCCGCCAGGGCGACTGGGCCGCCTTCCTGCTGGGGCTCATCCCCAACAACATCTTCGGCCTCAACATCAACGCCTCCATCAACGACGCGGGCGCGGTGACCGCCAGCCCCAGCTTCTCGGTGCTGCAGATCCTGCTCATCTCGATCCTGTTCGGCATCGCCGCGGTGAAGGTCGGCGACAAGGCCGCTCCCTTCGTCGGCTTCATGGAGTCGGCCCTCGCCGTCATCCAGAAGGTCTTGTGGTGGATCATCCGCCTCGCTCCCATCGGCACAGCGGCTCTCGTCGGGCGCGCCGTCGCGACGTATGGCTGGGCATCGCTCGCCTCACTCGGCGCCTTCGTGCTCGCGCTCTACGTTGGCCTCGCGGTGGTCTGGGCGGTTGTCTACCCCGCGGTACTGAAGTTCAACGGCCTGGACATCGCCCAGTTCTACCGCAACGTTTGGCCGGCGATTTCACTCGGCTTCGTGACCCGTTCCTCCATGGGCACCATGCCCGTCACCGAGCAGGTGGTGGAGCGCAACCTCGGCGTGCAGCGCCAGTACGCCAGCTTCGCCGTGCCGCTGGGCGCGACGACGAAGATGGACGGCTGCGCCGCGGTCTTCCCCGCGATCGCCGCGATCTTCATCGCCCAGTTCTACGGCATCGACCTCAACGTCACGCACTACCTACTCATCGCGTTCGTCGCCGTACTCGGTTCGTCCGCCACTGCGGGCACCACCGGCGCGACGGTGATGCTCACGCTCACCCTGTCGACCCTGGGCCTGCCCCTCGAGGGCGTCGGGCTGCTGCTGGCCGTCGAGCCCATCGTCGACATGGGCCGCACCGCCCTCAACGTCACCGGCCAGGCGCTGGTGGCCGCAGTCGTCGGGAAGCGGGAGGGTGTGATGGACAAGTCCGTATACGACGCGCGTCCCCAGTTCGCCGCCTGAGTCCGCGGCGGGGGCGGTGATGCTGTAACAGGGCTGTTACCGACCGGCAACTGACGGGCAAAGATAAGCTCGTAGCGTGTGCTCGTCCAATCGAGACGTAAAGGTGACACCCATGTTCCAAGGCGCAGACGACCTGCTGGCATATCTGACCGATGAGGACGTCGAAACCATCGACGTACGCTTCTGCGATCTGCCCGGTGTCATGCAGCATTTCACCGTCCCCGCGAAGGCCTTCGGGCCGGAGGTGTTCGAGGACGGCCTCGGCTTCGACGGCTCGTCGATCACCGGCTTCCAGAAGATCCACGAGTCCGACATGTCGCTCCTCCCGGATCCCACCACGGCCTTCATCGACCCGTTCCGCAAGTCGAAGACGCTCAACGTCAACTTCTTCGTGCACGACCCGTTGACCAAGGAGCCCTACTCGCGCGACCCGCGCAACATCGCCCGCAAGGCAGAGGCGTTCATGTCATCCACCGGCATCGGTGACACCGCGTACTTCGCGCCCGAGGCCGAGTTCTACGTATTCGACGACATCCGCTTCGACACCAACGCCCACTCGTCGTACTACCACATCGACTCAGAGGCGGGTGCTTGGAACACCGGCCGCGTCGAGGAGGGCGGCAACCGCGGCTACAAGGTCAAGCACAAGGGTGGCTACTTCCCCGTGGCCCCCGTCGACCACTTCGGCGACCTGCGTGACGACATCGTGCGACACATGGCCGAGGCCGGCCTCGACGTCGAACGTGCGCACCACGAGGTCGGCACCGCCGGGCAGGCCGAGATCAACTGGCGCTTCGACTCCCTGCTGAAGTCCGCCGACGACGTGATGAAGTTCAAGTACCTCGTCAAGAACACCGCCTGGGAGGCTGGCAAGACCGCCACCTTCATGCCCAAGCCCATCTTCGGTGACAACGGTTCGGGCATGCACGTGCACCAGTCCATCTGGAACGAGGGCAAACCCCTGTTCTACGACGAGAACGGCTACGCCGGGCTGTCGGACCTGGCCCGCTGGTACATCGGCGGGCTGCTCAAGCACGCGCCCGCGCTGCTGGCCTTCACCAACCCGTCGGTCAACTCGTTCCACCGCCTGGTGCCCGGCTTCGAGGCCCCGGTGAACCTGGTCTACTCGCAGCGCAACCGCTCGGCGTGCATCCGCATCCCGATCACCGGGTCGAACCCCAAGGCCAAGCGCATCGAGTTCCGCTGCCCCGATCCGTCGTCGAACCCCTACCTGGCGTTCGCGGCCATGCTGCTGGCCGGGCTCGACGGCATCCAGAACCGGATCGAGCCCCTGGAGCCCATCGACAAGGACCTCTACGAGCTGCCCCCGGAGGAGCACGCGCAGGTGCCGACGGTGCCCGCCTCGCTCGGCGCCGTGCTCGACGAACTGGAGGCCGATCAGGAGTTCCTGCTGGCCGGTGACGTGTTCACCCCGGACCTGATCGAAACGTGGATCGACCTCAAGCGCGCGGAGATCCAGGCGATCGCCATGCGCCCCCACCCGCACGAGTTCGAGCTGTACTACGCGCTCTGACATTCAGCGTCCTGAGTGCACTCGTGAGGGACGGACGGTTTTCACCACCGCGTCCTGAGTGCACTCGTGAGGGACGAACGAGTGTGTATCGAAGGACCGATGCCGGGGACTACATCGAATGATGGAGTCCCCGGCATCGCGCGTTGTGGAATGCTGCCCATAGACTCCACTGCGTGAGAAATTCCCGAGCCCTTCGTGCTGTCGTAGCAATCGCCATCGCCCTCGTCTGGCTGGTGGGAGCCGGCATCGGCGGACCCTACTTCGGGAAGGTCTCCGAGGTGGCCGAGAACGACGCCTCGCAGTTCCTGCCCGCCAGCGCCGAATCCACCAAGGTCGACGACCGCTACCTCGACTTCGTCGGCAACGACGAGCTCCCTGCGATCGTCATCTTCCATGCCGACGAGCAGTTCACCGACGCCCAGCTCGAGGAGCTGGGTGCGCTCGGGGAGAATCTGGCCGACGAGGCGGGCGTGCTCAGCAGCTCCCCGCTGGTGCCCTCCGAGGACGGCGAGGCGGCCCAGCTGTTCCTCGGCCTCGACCCGGACCTGCCGCCCGATGACGCGGTCTCCGAGCTGCGCGCCATCCTGGATGCCGAGACCCCCGAAGGCGTCACCCAGTACCTGACCGGGCCGGCCGGCTTCAGCGCGGACATCGTCGAGGCCTTCGCCGGCATCGACGGGTTGCTGCTCATCGTGGCGCTCAGCGTGGTGCTGGTCATCCTGCTGATCGTCTACCGCTCGCTGATCCTGCCCTTCGCCGTGTTGTCGACCAGCGTGTTCGCCCTCTGCGTGGCGCTGCTGGTCAACTGGTGGCTGGCCAAGGCCGACATCGTCGTGCTCACTGGCCAGACCCAGGGCATCCTCTTCATCCTCGTGATCGGCGCCGCGACCGACTACTCGCTGCTCTACACGGCCCGCTACGCCGAGGAGCTCAAGCGCAACCCGTCGCGCGCCACCGCCACCTGGAAGGCCGTCAAGGGCGTCGTCGAACCCATCCTTGCCTCGGGCGGCACCGTCATCGCGGGCCTCATGTGCCTGCTGCTGAGCGACCTGGTCTCCAACCGCTCGCTGGGCCCCGTCGCCTCCATCGGCATCGGCTTCGCGATGCTCGCGGCGCTGACCATGCTGCCTGCGCTGCTCTACCTCATGGGCCGCACCTCCTACTGGCCGCGCCGCCCCCGCTACCTGCCGGACCGCACCGACGACGACCAGCTCACCGAAGGCATCTACGCCAAGGCCGCCGCGCTGGTCAAGCGCGCGCCGCGCACCGTGTGGATCGTGTGCGTCGTGCTGCTGGCCGCCGGCGCGGCCTTCATGCCCACGCTCAAGGCCGACGGCGTGCCGCCCAGCGAGTTCGTGCTCGGCCAGTCCGACGCCCGCGACGGCCAGAACCTGCTCGGGGAGCACTTCCCAGGCGGCTCCGGCAGCCCGGCCCGCGTCCTGATCGACGAGGCGGATTTCGACGAGGTGGCAGAGGTCCTGCTCACCACCGACGGCGTCGACTCGGTCTCCGTCGTCTCCAGTGACTCCCCCTCGGGTTCGGCCCCAGTCACGGAGGACGGCATCCAGGCCTTCGGGCCCCCCGGGACCCCGGCACCCGAGCCCACCGTCGACGACGGCCAGGTCATGCTGTTGGCCACCCTTGGCGACGCGCCGGACAGCGAGCTCGCCATCGACACCGTCCGCGACCTCCGCACGGAACTCGAGGGCACGGCGCAGATCGGCGGCCAGACCGCCGTCGACATCGATACGCGAGACACCTCGGCCCGCGACCGCACGCTGATCATCCCGATCGTGCTGCTGGTGATCCTGGTCATCTTGATCTTCCTGCTGCGCAGCGTCTTGGCCCCCGTGCTGCTGATCCTCACCACCGCGCTGAGCTTCGGCACGGCCATGGGCACCGCGGCCATCGTGTTCAACCACATCCTGGACTTCCCAGGCGCAGATCCCTCGGTGCCGCTCTACGGGTTCGTCTTCCTCGTGGCGTTGGGCATCGACTACAACATCTTCCTGATGACCCGCGTGCGCGAGGAATCCATCAAGCACGGCACCCGCAAGGGCATCCTCACCGGCCTGTCCGTCACGGGCGGCGTCATCACCTCCGCCGGCCTGGTGCTCGCGGCGACGTTCGCGGCGCTGGCCGTGATCCCGGTGCTGTTCTTGGCGCAGCTGGCCTTCATCGTGGCCTTCGGCGTGCTGCTGGACACCTTCCTGGTGCGCACGCTGCTGGTGCCGGCGCTGAGCTACGACATCGGCGCGAAGATCTGGTGGCCCTCCAAGCTCCAGCACAAGCAGTGACCGCTGCGGGCCTCCGGTCGAGACCGGGGGCCCGTCGGCGGTAGCCTGTCGGTGTCGAATCCCACCGATCCGGAGGATCCCCCATGCTGTCGTCGAGCCACTCCCCCGAACTCATGCTGGTGCCGGGAGGCTCGGCTCTCCCGCCCTTCCGCATCGAGGCCCGCCTCGCGCGGATCCTGGAGGTCGCGCCACAGGTGAGCGCGCTGACGGCGCGCCACGTGTACGTGGTCGCCTCCGACGAGGAACTCTCCGATGGGGACGCCCAGGCCGTGACCCGGGTGCTGCTCGACGGCGAGCAGTCAGCCGCACACGACGATGACGCCACCTCGATCGTGATCGCTCCGCGCCTGGGCACCATCTCCCCCTGGTCCAGCCGGGCGACCGAGGTGCTGCACAATTGCGGCCTCGATTCCGTCTCCCGCGTCGAGCGGATCACCCAGTACGCGCTCACCGTCGACGGTGAACCCCTCACCCATGAGCAGTGGGACGCCTGCGCCGCCGTGCTGCACGACCGGATGACCGAAACCGTGCTGGGCGTCACCCCTGAGGCTTGGAGCCTGTTCCTGACGCACGAGGCAGCGCCGATGGAGCGCATCGACGTGCTGGGTGGCGGCCGCGCCGCGCTCGAGGAGGCCAACGAGGCGAACGCCTGGGCCCTGTCCGAGGACGAGATCGAGTACCTCGTCGAGGCGTTCACGAAGCTGGACCGCAACCCCACCGACGTCGAACTGACGATGTTCGCCCAGGCCAACTCGGAGCACTGCCGCCACAAGATCTTCAACGCGGAGTTCATCGTCGACGGGGAGCCCAAGGAGCGCTCCCTGTTCGGCATGATCCGCCACACCGAGGAAGTGGCCGGCGGGCCGGAGAACGGCACGATCGTCGCCTACAAGGACAACTCCTCAATCATGGCCGGCGGGCCCACCACCCGTTTCCTCCCCGATGCCGGCGCCGGCTACACCGCGCCGTCCACGTACGCGGAGCGTCCGGGCGAGACGCACGTGCTGATGAAGGTCGAGACCCACAACCACCCCACCGCCATCTCCCCCTTCCCGGGCGCGGCCACCGGCAACGGCGGCGAGATTCGCGACGAGGGCGCCACCGGCCGGGGGTCGCAGCCCAAGGCTGGCATCGTCGGCGTGATGGTCTCCAACCTCAACCTGCCCGGCACCGATGAGCCGTGGGAGGCCGAGAAGGTCGGCCTGCCCGCCCACTTCGCCACCCCCATCGACGTCGTGCTCGAGTCGGCCGCCGGCGGCGCGTCCTACAACAACGAGTACGGCCGCCCCGGCATCGGCGGGTTCTTCCGCGTCTACGAGCAGTCGGTCGACGGCGTGCGACGCGGCTACCACAAGCCCATCATGAGCGCGGGCGGCATGGGTTCGATCAGCGTCGAACAGACTGACAAGGTGCTCTTCGGCGAAGGTTCACTGCTCATCCAGATGGGCGGGCCGGGCATGCTGATCGGCATGGGCGGTGGCGCCGCGTCGTCGATGGCGGCCGAGTCCACCACCGCCGAACTCGACTTCGACTCCGTGCAGCGCAGCAACCCCGACATGCAGCGTCGCGTGCAGGAGGTCATCGACGCCTGCACCGCCCTCGGTGAGGGCAACCCCATCCTCGCCATCCACGACGTGGGCGCCGGCGGCCTGTCGAATGCCTTCCCCGAACTGGTCCACGACGCCGGCATGGGGGCCCTCTTCGACCTCGACGCGGTGCCGCTCGCCGATCCGGGCTTGGCACCGAAGGAGATCTGGTCCAACGAGTCGCAGGAGCGCTACGTCCTGGCGATCGCGCCGGAGTCGCTCGAGCAGTTCACCGCGATCTGCAACCGGGAGCGCGCAGAGTTCGCAGTGCTGGGCGTGGCCGTCGACGACGGCCAACTGGTCGTCGCCAGGGGTGACGACGAGTCCGATGAGGACCCCGCGGTCGACATGCCGCTCGAGGTCCTCCTGGGCAAGGCCCCGAAGATGACCCGCGACGTCACCCGTGTCGAGCGCAACACCCCCGAGCTGGACCTCTCCCGCTACGCCGACACTGGCGTCCTGCGCGACGCGGCCTACGCCGTGCTACGCCACCCGAGCGTCGCCTCCAAGCGCTTCCTCGTCACCGGCGGCGACCGCACCGCTGGCGGCCTGACGCACCGCGACCAGATGGTGGGCCCTTGGCAGGTGCCCGTCGCCGACGTGGCCGTGACCCTCACCGACATGGTGGGCCTGTCCGGCCAGGCCATGAGTTCCGGCGAGCGCACGCCTCTTGCCTCCGTGGATGCCCCGGCCTCCGGCCGCATGGCAGTGGCCGAGTCGATCACCAACCTGCTCGCCGCACCCATCACCCTCAACCGCGTCAAGCTGTCCTGCAACTGGATGGCCGCCTGCGGCGAGGACGGGGAGGACGCCGCGCTGTACGACACCGTCCACGCCGTCGCGATGGAGCTGTGCCCGGCGCTGGGCGTGAGCGTGCCCGTGGGCAAGGACTCCCTCTCGATGCGCGCCAAGTGGAACGACGAGGCCGGCGAGACCCACCAGGTCACCTCCCCCGTCTCGCTGGTGGTCTCCGCCTTCGTCTCACTCGACGACGTCACGGGCACGCTGACCCCCCAGGTTGCTGCCGAGCAGACGTTGCTGCTGGTCGACCTGGGCGCAGGCGCCGACCGCCTCGGCGGCTCGATGCTCGCCCAGGTGGGCGGCGCATTCGGCGGCAAGGTGCCGGATCTCGACGACCCGGCCCGCCTCGTCGCGCTCGTCGACGGCGTCAACACGCTGCGCCGCGACGGGCTGCTCTCCGCCTACCACGACCGCTCCGACGGAGGCCTCTGGGCCGCGGCGGTGGAGATGGCGCTGGCCGGCGCCACCGGCCTCGACCTCGAGGTGGGCTCCGTGGCCCAGCTGTTCAGCGAAGAGTTGGGCGCGGTGCTGGCCGTGCCCAACGAATCCGCCAACGACGCCGTCGCCCTGCTCGAGGGCGCCGGGCTCGGCGGGATGGTCAGCCGCATCGGCACCACCCGCGCGGACCGCCGCGTCACCGTGCAGGTGGCGGGCACCGACGCACTCGACGAGGCGCTGCGCGACCTCGGCTA
>DURG01000043.1 GCA_012837465.1 Propionibacterium sp.
CAGGCCGATGCCGAACACCGCCAGCGGGATGGCCAGCAGGCCCCAGCCGAAGGCGCCGAGGGCGAAGCCCATGCCCAGGGCGGTGAGAAGGATCAGGACGCCGATGACAATGGGCACCATCTGGGCGGCCTGCGGGTTGGTCTTGAACCAGCCCTTCTTCACCACCGCGTTGTAGAGGCCCTGGCGTGCCTCGGGCAGCACGGTCTGGAACTTGGCCTTGCTCAGTTCGCGCGAGCGGCGCACCGGCTGGCCCTTGAAGATGTTGCCGAGCAGTTTCTGCTCGTAGGGGAGCAGGCTGTCGTTGGCGGGCGGGTTGGTGGCGTAGAGAGTGAAGTCACGCCGCCCGTCGGATTCGATCTGCAGGTAGCCGCGTACCGCGAGGTCCACGATGGTGGCCGAGACGTCCACGTTGTCCGCCGTCGAATCGATCAGCGTGCCGATCTCACCGGGCGTGGCGCCCTTCGGGGGGTGGAACTGCACGGTGACGGGCGTCTTGCCGGTCTTGGGGCCGACGTTGCCCTGCTCACCGCGACCCGGCGTCAGGCCGGGGGTCAGGCCGAGGAACACCTCGTCGCGCGTGTGGCGGCGACGCACCGCGAGCAGGCCGCCGATGGCGACGAGCAGGCCAGCGCCCGTGACCGCACCGGTGGCGGGGGTCAGCTCGAAGGGGTTGACGACCTCGCGGATGTCCTGGGTCACGCCGGGGAAGGTGCCGGCGGGGAAGCCCGCGACGATCTGCACGGGAGTGCGGGCATCGACCTGGGGGACGGCGAAGGTGGCGGTGTCTCCGCTGTACGACGTCTCGCAAGGGCTCTGGTTGTCGTAGGGGCCGTGCAGGCAGGCGGTCTGCTCCACCCCCGCCGGGCCGGTGACCGTGACCTGCACGTCGCTGAAGCGGGAATCCCACGCGGGGCCGATGACATCCCAGTTGAACTCGTCCATGCCCGACTGCGGGTGGTTCGGCGCGATGAGGCCCGTCACGTCGTAGCTGACGACGTAGTCCTGCGGGGCTTGGTAGGAGACATCCGGGTGGCCGATTCGCAGCCGGAAGCCGTCCTGGGCCCCCTCTCGCTGGGTGTCGGTGCGCGCGCCGGTGGGCGACGAGACCTGGATGTTGGAGTAGTCGAAGACGTAGTACTGGCCGCCCGTGCCGTCCTGCTGCGTCAGGAACAGGAAGTAGGGCCCGCGCCCGGACACGGCGCCGAAGTCCATCGTGAAGTTGACCGTCACGTGCGCCACGCCGTCCTCGGTGAGGTTGGCGTCCACGTGGTACTTCGTGATGGGTGCGGAGTCCTGGGCCGCTGCCGGGACCACGGTCCAGGCGGTGAACAAGACCAACAACAAAGCGGTGAGACCGGCGCGCAGTTTCAACATGATCCCAGAGTACCGAGCAGCCCCCAACACCGAAGCGCAGCGACAGAGACCCCGCCGCAACACTGTTGCTGGATATTGAGTATTGTTCCTATGTGCAAGAACCGTCCAGCCCCATCTCTGTGGCCATCGTCAACGACTATCCCGTGGTTGTCGAGGGCGTCGCGCAGCTGCTCGCGCACGACCGACGGCTGAACCTGGTGGAACTCGACGCTGGGATGGATCCGAAGCAGAGCGTCGACGTGGTCCTGTTCGACGCCTTCAGCCAGCGCCAGATCGACGACGACATCGCGCGGCTGCTCGGCAACCCCAAGTACCGGCGCCTGGTGGTCTACACCTGGCACACGAAGGCGGAACAGGTGAGCCGGGCCATGGACGCTGGCATCCACGGGTACGTCTCCAAGGCCGTCGACGCCCAGACCCTCTGCGACGCGGTCGTGCGTGTGCACGGCGGCGAGCAGGTCATCGAGCCCAAGCCCGTCCCGGAAGAGGTCGAGGCCGGCAACTGGCCGGGCCGGGAGGAGGGGCTGTCCGCCCGCGAGTCCGAGGTCGTCTCGATGATCACGCAGGGCGTCACCAACGAGGAGATCGCCAAGGCGTGCTACCTCAGCATCAACTCCGTCAAGAGCTACATCCGCTCCGCCTACCGCAAGATGGGCGTCGAGCGGCGCAGCCAAGCCGTGCTCTGGGGAGTGGAGCACGGGATGCTGCCCGTCCGTCAACGCCGCGAGGTTTAGCCGTTGGTTGAGCCTGCGAGGTGCAATCGTTGGTTGAGCCTGCGAGGTGCAGTCGTTGGTTGAGCCTGCGAGTTCTACGAGCAGTGTCGAAACCGCCAAGCGTCC
>DURG01000044.1 GCA_012837465.1 Propionibacterium sp.
TCACCCGCAACATGACGCTGAGCATCAGGTCCCACCTTGCCAAGTGGGGCCTCATCTGGACCGGCTTGGAGAACGAGGCCGCCAAGGTCTGGGCCAGCAGGCTCGAGGTCAAGACCGCCGCCCTCGACGCAGAAGCGGGCACGCTGTCGGGCGGCAACCAACAAAAACTCGTCATCGGCAAGTGGCTGGCCACGGAACCCCGCGTCCTGATCGTCGACGAGCCGACCCGCGGCATCGACGTCGGCACCAAGGCCGAGGTCCACCGGTTGATCAGTTCACTGGCGCAACAAGGAATGGCCATCCTCATGATCTCTTCCGAACTCCCCGAGGTGTTGGGGATGTCAGATCGCGTACTCGTGATGCGCGAGGGCAGGCTCACCGGCGAGTTCAGCCGGGACGAGGCGACCCCCGAGGCCGTCATGCGCGCTGCGACCGCCGATGTGGAGGTAGCCCGATGAGCGGCGCTACCCGGGTGGGCAGCAGCCAAGCTGCCCGGCTGCTCAAGCGGATTGCCTCCGCCCGTGAGCTCGGCATCCTCCTGGCCCTCCTCCTCGTGATCGCGGCGGCCGCCCTCACGAACCCCAACTTCCTGCTGTCGTCCGACGGCTGGCGGGACCTGTTGCTGACGCCGTCGATCCTTCTGCTGGTGGCCGTCGGGCAGGCCGTGGTCATCATCACCCGCAACATCGACCTGTCGGTCTCCTCAGTGGTGGGCCTCACCGCGTACTTGACGGGGCGACTGTTCATCGACATGCCGGGCATCCCGATCATCGCCGTCATCCTGGCTGGCCTCCTCTTCGGGGCACTCCTCGGCGCCATCAACGGCGCGCTGGTGGCCTTCGCGAAGGTGCCCGCCTTGGTCATCACGCTCGGCACCATGTACATCTACCGCGGCATCAACGTCTACTGGGCGGGCAGCAGCCGGATCAACGCCTCGGACATGCCGAGGGAGTTCCGCGCGCTGGGCACGGCGCAGATCCTGACCATCCCGGCCCTGACGATCATCGCCGTGGCCGTGCTCATCCTCGCCGCCTGGTACCTGCGCAACACCCGAGGGGGCCGCGAGTTCTACGCCATCGGATCGGACCCGGCGGCCGCGCACCTGTACGGGCTCAGGGTCACCCGGCGCGTGATCTCCGCGTTCATCCTCTCGGGCGCGCTCTCCGGCCTGGCCGGCGTCCTCTACGCCGCCAGGTACGGCACCGTCAGCTCCGCGGCTGGCACGGGATGGGAACTGCAAGCCATCGGCGCGGCAGTCATCGGCGGCGTCGCGGTCTCCGGCGGTGTCGGCTCCCTGTGGGGCGCCGCCCTGGGCGCCTTCCTGCTCATGACCATCAACAGAGCCCTGCCGATCCTCGGCATCCATGACTTCTGGCAGCGCGCAGTCGTCGGCGTGCTCATCATCGGCGCCATCGTGCTGGATCGCGTGCTGGCCGTCAGACAGAGCAAACGGCTCATCGCAGAGAGGGAGGAGAGGCTGTGAGCACCACCGTGAGCGACGGCCGTACCTACGCCACCCACGCCCAGCCCCTGTGGCGACGCGCTCTCCTCAACCGCGAGGGTGCCATCATCGCCGCGCTACTGCTCGTCTATGTGGTGTCCCTCTTCATCGTGCCGAACTTCGACGGCCCCCTGACGGTGACCTACCTCCTGCGCGACGTGGCACCCATCCTGCTCATCGCCCTGCCCATGACGCTGATCA